>JBOIDM010000053.1:0-2734 GCA_050740575.1 Gammaproteobacteria bacterium | reverse complement strand
GCGTCCATGAATTGCCGTACCCATTCGGAGTCGCTGACATCGAGTTGATCCGGCGTGCCCTCACCGATGATCTTTCCGCCGGAAAGCACGTAGATGTAATCGGAGATCGACGCCGTCTCGCGCACATCGTGTGAGACGATGACGCTGGTGGTGCCGAGGGCTTCATTCATCTGCTCGATGAGGCGCAACAGGACCCCCATGGAGATCGGATCCTGACCGGTAAAAGGCTCATCGTAGAGGATAATCATGGGATCGAGCGCGATGGCCCTGGCCAGGGCGACCCGGCGTGCCATGCCGCCCGAAAGCTCGCTCGGCATCAGATCGCGTGCGCCCCGAAGCCCCACCGCCTCGAGCTTCATCAGCACCAAATCGCGGACCATCGGCTCGGGCAGCCGGCTGTGCTCGCGTAAGGGGAAGGCCACGTTATCGAACACCGGAAGATCGGTCAAGAGCGCGCCGCTCTGGAACAGCATTCCCATACGCCGGCGTAAGCTCATCAACGCTCCTCGCGATAACACCGTGACCTCCTGCCCATCGACCCGCACACTCCCCGATAGGGGCTTGAGCTGACCGCCGATCATGCGCAGCAGAGTGGTTTTACCGCAGCCGCTCGGCCCCATGATGGCCGTGATCTTCCCGCGCGGCATGGATAAATCGATGTGGTCGAAGATGACCCGCTCGCCGCGGCGGAAACAGAGATCCCGGATGCGGACGAGAGGCTCCAGCTCTTGATTATCGTTTTGCATTGGCCTTATGGAACGTGAGGGCGTGATTCTCGCAGGACGCCCCCTAATGATCCATGCGAGTGGAGATAGTTATTCCGATCTGCCCGAGGAGGGTGGTCGGGCCGGCGTCAGCATCCCCTGCGGCGTCACTCGGCAGGCGGGCGGCGCGCCGGATCTTCAAGCAGCTCGATCTTGTAGCCGTCGGGGTCTTCCACGAAGGCGAGCACGGCCGTACCCCCTTTCATCGGCCCGGCCTCGCGCACGATCTTGCCGCCGTGCCCGCGGATCGCCTCGCAAGCCGCGTACACGTCATCGACGCCGATGGCGATATGTCCGTAGGCGTCCCCCAGCTCGTAGCGGCTCGTGTCCCAATTGTGCGTGAGCTCTAAGACGGCTGTGTCGCGCTCCTCGCCGTAACCGAGATAGGCCAAGGTAAAGCGGCCCGCGGAATAATTGGCCCGTCGCAACAGCTTCATGCCGAGGACCTCGGTATAAAATTGTAATGAGCGGCCAAGATCCCCGACCCGTAACATGGTATGCAACATTCGCATTGGTGACCCCTCCCAAAAATTACTTGAACCGTATCATACGGAAGTTCTAAGATGAAAGGGCCACCCGCTGTTAAATTACCTCGCCGCCTCATCGATGAGCCGCGACAGCGCCTCGCGGTATTTGGCCGCGGTCTTTTCGATAATCTCGAGAGGCAAGCGCGGAGCAGGAGGTTTCTTATCCCAGTCCAGCGTCTCGAGGTAATCGCGCACGAACTGCTTGTCGAAGCTTGGCGGGCTCTGACCCAGGGCGTAGGAATCGGCCGGCCAAAAGCGCGAGGAATCTGGCGTCAGCGCCTCGTCAATCAGGACCAGATCCCCGTTCAGGTCGAGCCCGAACTCGAATTTGGTATCGGCGATGATGATCCCGCGCCCGCGCGCGTAGTCCGCTGCGTGCGCGTATAATCGGATGGAAACCTCGCGCACGCGCTCGGCCAGATCCCGGCCGATGAGATCCGCGGTCTCGTCAAAGCTGATATTCTCGTCGTGCCGGCCCAGCTCCGCCTTGGTCGATGGGGTGAAGATAGGCTCCGGCAGGCGCTCGGCTTGGCGTAAGCCGGTCGGCAGCGCGATGCCGCACACGGCGCCTGTTTTCTGATAATCCTTCCATCCAGAACCAATGAGGTAGCCTCTCACGATGGCCTCGACCGGCAAGGGCTTCAGCCGCCGGACCAAGAGCGCACGGCCCTCGACCGCGCTGCGCTCGCTCGGATCGGTCAAGGCCTCCGCCAGGGACAAGGACGCAAGGTGGTTGATGACGATTTGCCGCGTGCGGCCAAACCAGAAGCGTGAGAGGGTCGTCAGCACCGCACCCTTCCCGGGGATGGGATCGGGCAGCACGACATCGAAGGCCGAGATGCGATCGGTGGTTACGATCAAGAGATGGGCATCACCGACCGCGTAAATATCCCGAACCTTGCCGCGCCCGATGAGCGGCAAGGTTTCGAGCCTGGTTTCATACAGCGCTGCGGGTATCTTTTCGTTCATTGAAGCTCCTTAGCATTGGGCTTTTTCCGAAGCGGGTCCTGCTACTCTCCCTCTTGGGCGCCCGCGGGTCGAATCCGGCGGACGAAATCTGCATGACTTCGTTATACTGAATCCTTAAACCATCGGCTATCGCGCCTTATGAACAATCCGCCGCCAACCAAAGGACTTCGGCATGTGGCGCTTAATGTCATCAAGCTCGAGGCCTGCGAATCCTTTTACGCCGCGCTGCTCGGCATGGCCGTCGAATGGCGTCCCAACGAGGATAACGTCTATCTCTCCTCGGGGAGCGACAACCTGGCCTTGCACCGCGCCGCCGCGGGCTACGTCCCCGCCGGACCCCAGCGCCTCGACCATATCGGGTTCCTTCTTGACACGCCGGAAGCCGTCGATGCCTGGCACCAGCATTTGCAGGCCCAGGGCGTGCCCATCAAGCACCCGCCGCGCACACACCGCGACGGGGCGCGGAGTTTCTAT
>JBOIDM010000052.1:0-3712 GCA_050740575.1 Gammaproteobacteria bacterium | reverse complement strand
GGGCAGCGTGGTCCAGTGTCAGAACGAGCGCTCGCAGCATAAGAACCGGGCGCAAGCCATGAAGATGCTGCGCGCCAAGCTCTACGAAACGGAGATGAAGAAGCGCAACGCGGAAAAACAGGCGCTGGAAGAATCGAAGGCCGAGATCGGTTGGGGCAGTCAGATCCGCTCCTACGTGCTCGATCAATCCCGCATCAAGGACCAGCGCACCGGAGTGGAGAGCGGTAATCCGCAGGCGGTGCTCGATGGCGATCTCGATCGCTTCATCGAGGCTAGCCTGAAGCTCAGGGTGTGAGAGTTTGTGAAAAAACCTACTACGCTCGGGATCTCGCGTTCCGGCGGTACTCGGAACCCTCATGTATTTCAATATACACTCCGGTTCCTGCGCTCCGGCGGGACGCGACCTCCCTTCGCTCGCGACGGTTCTTTCACACACTCTGAGCGCGCGTATGTCAAACCAAGATAGTGCCGATCAATCCGCACAGCGGCGCGCCAAGCTCGCGCAACTGCGGGCCGAAGGGGATCCCTATCCCAATGACTTCAAACGCGACGCTCTCGCGGCCGATCTGCAGCGGCGCTTCGGGGATCGAGACCCCGCCGCACTCGAAGCGGCGCCGGCCACGGTCACCGTCGCCGGCCGCATGATGACCCGGCGGGTCATGGGCAAGGCCGCCTTCGTCCACATCCAGGATATGAGCGGACGGATGCAACTGTATCTGCGCCGTGAGGTGCTTGGAGAAGGCCGTTACGAGGCCTTCAAAGACTGGGACATCGGTGATGTCATCGGGGCGACGGGGAGCTTGTTTAAAACCAAGACCGGGGAGTTGTCCGTCGCGGTGCAAAGCGTGCGCCTGCTCGCGAAGAGCCTGCATCCCTTGCCGGAGAAATTTCACGGGCTCAGCGATGTCGAGACCCGTTACCGGCAGCGCTATCTCGATCTCATCATGAACGAGACAAGCCGGCGGGTCTTCGAGCGGCGATCGGCGATCATCGAGTTTATTCGTGATTACCTGAAAGGCCGCGGCTACCTCGAGGTCGAGACGCCCATGATGCAAGTGCTCCCGGGCGGGGCGGCGGCGCGGCCCTTCGTCACCCACCATCACGCGCTCGATATGCAACTTTATCTGCGCATTGCCCCGGAGCTGTTCCTCAAGCGGCTGGTCGTCGGTGGCCTGGAAAAGGTGTTCGAGATCAACCGTAATTTCCGCAACGAAGGACTCTCGACCCGTCACAACCCGGAATTTACCATGCTCGAGTTCTACGAAGCCTACGCGGATTACGGGGATCTCATGGATCTCACCGAAGATCTCATCCGCAAGCTCGCGCAGGCTATCCTCGGGACCGCCACGCTCAGGTATCAAGATGAGGAGTTCGACTTGGCGCGGCCGTTCGCACGCATGACGCTCAAAGAGGCGATCGTGCAATTCAATCCCGGGCTCGCACCCGAGACCCTGGAGAATATGGATCTCACGCGCGCCTATGCCAAGCGGCTCGGGATCGCCATCGAAGCGGGGTTTGGACTGGGTAAGATCCAGCTCGAGATCTTCGAGAAGACCGTCGAAGAAAAGCTGCGCGCACCTTGCTTCATCACCGCCTATCCGACGGAGGTGTCACCGCTCGCCCGCCGTAACGCGAAGGACCCCGCGGTGACCGATCGGTTCGAGTTTTTCATCGCCGGGCAGGAGATCGCGAACGGATTCTCCGAGCTCAACGATCCCGAAGATCAGGCCGAGCGTTTCCGGCGCCAGGCCGAAGAGAAGGAAGCCGGTCACGAGGAGGCGATGCACTATGATGCCGACTATGTCTTGGCGCTCGAGTACGGGTTACCGCCCACGGCCGGCGAAGGCATCGGGATCGACCGGCTGGTGATGCTCTTGACCGATTCCCGTTCCATCCGCGATGTGCTCTTGTTCCCGCACATGCGGCCGAAGACCACGGAGGACGTGATCGGAGAAAGTCCTCGAAACGCATAAAGGGGTGGTAGCCATGTAAGACTTTTTCTCAAGTTATCGACGATCCGTTTTTTTCTTTCCTTACCCTGTTACCCCCATTTCAGTTGCACCGCCTGGAAACTAGGACGGGGGAATTTCCGACTTCCGCTCAAATGTGAATTTGTCACAGATTGCGACCTGCCATGTCGCCTACCATTACTTGAGACACATACGAGAGTTGCATTGCAGTATCACGAGCGCTTGTCGGTGCTGCGTCGGGAAATTAAGAACCTGACTGCTGAAGGTACGCTGGGAACGCACAAGTACAGCACCACAAAGAATGACTTTGTCACAAAGTAATGCGCGCTGAGCTTGGGCATTGCGCGTAATCGGAGAAAGACATGAAAGAAGCAGACCGTAAGAAGAGAAATGACACTCGTCTTTTGGAACTTTACCCGACTTTTCGCGCGCGTCTCCAGAAGGTGATCGTTGCGCTTGAGTCCAAGGGGATCCGCCCGCGCATTCAAGATGCATGGCGATCTCCGGCCGACCAAGAGAAAGCCTTCCGCAACAAGAATTCAAAACTCTTGTTTGGCTTCCATAACGTCACGGCGGGCGACGGCACTCCGGAAGCCCTTGCGGTTGATATGCTTGATGACGATTCGCCCTTGAGCCCGAGCAAGACTTACCTCCTGCAGTTGGCTGCTGCTGCCGAGGCCGCGGGGCTCGTTACCGGCATACGTTGGGGGGTACCCAAGCACCTAATCGGTGCCATCGATGCCGCGATCGCTGCGCGAGATTGGGACGCGAACGTCAAGACTGGCTGGGACCCGACGCATGTCCAACCGACCGACATTACGGTTGCCCAGGCCAAAGCCGGCAAAAGGCCGGGATAGATGGCGCAAACAGGTTCTTCGGCGCACTTCTACGGTTGCGCCGATTGAACCTGGTCGCTTTGGCGCGGCGTGGGCTTATTGAGCCTTGCATAAATGCTGAACAGCGCCCCTTCGTCATTCCGGCCAAGCCCGCTGGCGGGCGCGAGCCGGAATCCAGTATATGCGGCCAAAGCCTGGATGCCGGCTTTCGCCGGTATGACGCTCAAGAAGAGCTCAGCGCATTCACGCATTACGCAAGTTTCAATAATGAAATTCTTGTTTCTGATAATTGATCCCATGATCGTTGGGTCGCTGCGAACGACAATATCGTATGACAGGATCTGACGATGGCCCGGTGTGCGCGTCGGTGACCGTAGGATATGGCAGGTGCCTGAAGAGCGGGCGACGAAAGCCATGCGTTAAACAATGCCGTGGAACAACATCCAAATGACATATCAGGAAAGGAAGGAAACGGGCATGACAAGTATCTTTCATGGCAGGCAGCATCCTGCGAAGTCCAGATCGTCACTACTATCGGCGGGTTATTTTAGCAAAGGTGTTTTTACTCAACGGGTGAGATCGGCCGCGCAAGCAAGCTTATTTTCCCTTTTCCAAGCCGTCCTATATGCGCTCGGCGGCTGCGCAATTTCCAACGAGGGGGCGACCGATTACCGCGTATTGAGGCCAACTGCCAAGCACCTGGATAAATGCACTGACCCCTCCCAAGCATCCCGCGCCGCCATCGATACCGTCAAGGGCATCGTTGTGTCCCTTAAACAGGCCTTTATCACAGAATTCGTCGAGTACGCTTCTCCGCTACGGTGGTGGCCATGGGGATCAGGGCGACCTAATGGTGAAGTCGCAATCGTCGTAAATGCCTTCGAGCAAGGGCCGGACAAAAAGTTA
>JBOIDM010000051.1:0-5453 GCA_050740575.1 Gammaproteobacteria bacterium | reverse complement strand
CGATGCGGATGATCTCATCTTCGCACTCCTCCGCAAGCGATCTCGGTTGACCTATCACACTGACCTTGGCCTCTACGCGAGTATCGCGAGTCATTTTTCGGACCATGGTATCGAGCGCTGCGGGCAGGGCCTGCGCTTCGAGAACCTTGGGGCGCACTGCCTGCACCGAGCGGCGCGCTTCGGCGAGCGCGCTTCGCGCAAGCTCGCTTGCCCGTGAGATATGCGTTTTCACGGGCGCTGCCTCGCCGCTGCCCAAGGCATCCTCGGCGGCCTGCAATTGCAAGATCACGCCGGTGAACCCTTGCGCCAGGGTATCATGGATGTCGCGCGCGATCCGGTTGCGTTCAGCGAGGACAGCCGACTCGCTTGCTTTTTCGCTCAGCTGGGCCATCTCGATCGCAAGCGTGGCCTGTTGACCGAGTGCTTCGGCGAAGCCTAACGTGCTATCCGCGTCCGGCAGTCGGCTCTCGTCGCTGCGAACCGTCATCCAGGCGATCGCCCGCTCACCGACCACCATGGACACGCTTAACAGGCTTTTGGCGCCGATAGTTCGGAGATACTTCGACATGGCCGGGGGGACTGCAGGATCGCCTTCACTGTAAAACCGTGCCCTGCTCCCCTCGTCGTGCTCTAATGACATCGGACCTTCCGCGAAGGGAATAGAGTGTCGCGCCGCAGGATGCACGGACTCAGCGGCGGTAAGGATCCGGCCATCGACACATTCAAGGTGCAAGCGCAGAACACGCGCATCGTAGTCCGGAAACCACAAGGCACCGCCCGTTCCCTCCAGCTCCTCAACGATCGCCTTCAGCGAATGCCCCCAAAACTTTTCTAGATCCGGTTCCGCCGAGAGAAGCACTAGAGACTTCGCCAGCGCTTCCGTTTGGCCGCGCGCCAGTCGTTCTGCGCGCTTGCGCTGAACGATTTCCGAATTGAGCGCGCGATTCAGTTCCGCTAATTCTGTTGTCCTCCTCCGGAGCGCCATTTCCGCCCCCTGGTGCTCGCTCGTTACCGCAGCCAGCGTCATTCCCGTCACTGACAGTATGCCTAAGAAACTCAGCAGCTCTAGGAGACTTTCAAGATCGCCCTTTGCCGCCACCGGCCCAAAACCGTTACCCCAATCCCAGATCGTGATGGCGGTCGCAGCGAAAACGGTCAGCGCGCTCCCGCGCGGCCCGAGCCGCAGCGCCGCCCAAGCGACGAATGGAAAGAACAGGTATTCGGGCGGGTAGCTGAGCGGTGGCTGTACCCAACCACCGAAAAAAAGCATGCTTAAAATAATCAGCAGCGTGAGTAGACCGGCGACCTCCATGACCTGAGCTAAGGTCCAGTCGCCGCGCCATTTACGGCTCCAGGTCAAAAGCAGCGGCGTAACCAACAGCATCCCCATGCCATCGGCCAGCCACCACGTCCACCAGGTCGGGACGGCTGTGGAGCGGTCCACTACCTGGCCCCACCATAGACTAGCCACCCCTATGGTAGCTCCGAGGATGGCGGCACAAACGGGGGCCATAGCCACGAATGCTAATACATCCCATAGACGGTCGAGCGCGCGATGGAACTCCCCGAACTGATGTAACAGATAGGCGGCCAGCATCGCCTCCAAGGTGTTTCCCACGCCGATACCCAGTGCGGTCTCGACAGGAAACCCCGAAAAAGGCGCTATTGCAAACGCACTGATCAAGATCCCGGACCAAAACCGGTAGCCAAAAACCAGGATCACCGCGAGGGCGATGCCGGCAGGAGGCCAAACGGGAGTGACACTGTTCTGAACACCCGGAACCAGCCACACGCCAAACTTTGCTGCGGCAACATAAACCAAGGTGAAGGCTATTACGCCAGCTAAATAGTTCAGTGTCACCGGCTTTGACAAGTTATCGAACGTAGCAGCTTCTTCCGTAAGACGTTGAAGCACCAAGGTCGATCGGCCAAGGATGATGGTGACCGATAAGCTGAAGAGCTACGCTGCGGCGAGGAGAGAGGTCATGACTGTACACTGCCAAGATCGCTACGCCAATAACCGAGCGGAAGCCTCACATCGACATACGCGCCAACACGAGGGGCAGATGAGGCGATTCAAATCACCCGGACAAGCCCAACGATTCCTATCTGTTCACAGCCAAGTCCACAGCCTGTTTCGCGTCGGCCGTCATCTTTTAAGGGCGTGTCATTACCGCTTGTCCGTAAGCGCTCGTTTTCGACTTGGTAAGAAATGACTTGCGCCTGCTGAATCGGTAGCTGAAACCTAAACCGCAGCCAAAAATAAGCTACGTTCGATAACTTGTCAAAGCCCTACGGCTTTCGCGTGTAGGTGATCTCCATCATCTTCATTTCCTTGCCCCCGTGGTGAGTCCCATACATGTCGAACGTCTGGGTGTTGCTGTCCACGATCTTCCAGATGGCGCGATGCGTCATGTATCCTCCGCCCGGTTCAGCATGCTGCCCCTTCAGTGTGATGATCTTGCCATCCGCGCTCCCGGTACCTTCCATGCTGAAGATCCCGGTGCCCATGGTATCGATCCACGTCGAAACAGATCGCTTGCGGAGGTTGTCGTATCCGTTGATCCCAATACCGGAATAGGGCTGTCCCATCATGTGGCCGGTGAATTCCTGATGTAGATAGCGCCCGCCCAGCAACATCTTCATTTCCGCGGTGCCGGTCGATTCCATGGGCGGCTTATTGGGTTCCATCCATTCCTTGGTCTTGGTCGTCCAACTGCCCGCCAGACTTGCAAACAACTTGTGGGGTTCTCCGGGCGTGGCCAGTTTGGTATAAAGCTCCATCATCGCCTGTGGGTCCATCGGTTTCTCCGCTTGCTTCTCCTTCGCCACGGCGGCGAATGCCACCAGCACAAGACAGAGACCGGTGAGAGTAAGTGGTAGGTGACGCATAGTTTCCTCCTTATAGGATGAGCTGTGTAAACACTCTCGAATCGCGTCGGTGGTTTCCTCTATGGTTTCCGGCCGAGCGTATTCGGACGGTTGCGCGCGCGGAAATTGTGAAGCGCAGCTTGGGCATGAATCATGTCCTGAGTGCTCACGTTTTGTTGATGACCGCGACGAGCTGATCGAGCGCTTTTCCCCAACCCTCGTGAAATCCAATCTCCTCATGTTTCTTGCGCGCTTCTTCTTCGCTGTGAAGAACAAACGCCGTGTACTTCGTTCCATTTCCATGCGCTTCAAGCGCAACAACTGCGGTAAAGAAGAAGGTCACGCAGGACATCGCTTCTGGGGCTTTGCATGGCCGGTAGCCGGGCGCCAGCGCATTGGTCCAAACGAGCTTTTCGTTCTCGACGATGTCGAGGTAACAACCAGCGTTCCGCAATTCCTGTCCCTCCGGCGAGCGCATCACCGTGCGAAAGAGACCGCCGGGACGAAGATCGATTTCGCAATCGACGGTTTTCCACGGCGCGGGCGTGAACCACTGCTTAAGTTGTTCCGGCGTGGTCCATGCCATCCATATGCGCTCTCTCGGAACATCGACGATGCGCTCAAAGATGAGATCGAGCTTGGGGTCCGGCTGATGAATAATCGAACGAATCATGATTCCTGCTCCCCGTGGATGTGCGATTGTGCGCGTTGTCATCGTGATCGCTCCTTTGATTTCACTGATTTCTCTGCATAGGCGGTGGCGCGTGACCACTAGGCCTTCCGACGATAGTGCGCCGTCATGAAAGAGTGCCACTCCCCGTCCTCGCCCAGCATGTGCGAGGTCAGCATCCGGTGATCGCTGCTCTTGATCTCAATGACGTCTTTGTACTTCGCCATCTTCCCTTCTGTAGCCATGTCAGGGCCTTCGGTGTCGAGCGTCAGCACGCTCCCGGTGCCGTCCAGTGCGCCGTCATACACCCAGAGGTGGGTCATCATCGACCCAATGAATGTGCCCACATAGCGCTTCCGCTCGGGGTCATAGCCAAGCGTCATCAACGTGTTTGCCATACCACCGCCTGGCATCTCGCCGCGGCCCTCGCACAGCACCCAGAGACCGCCCAGCAACTTGACGCTTTCCGAGCCAATAAACTTCTCCGGCGGTTTGCCGGGTTCCATCGAGCACTCGTGCTCATAGGCCCATTCACCAACAAGCTGTTGCAGCCATTCGTGTTCTTTCTGCGGCTCAGTCTTCATCGGTATTCTCCTATTCCACGCATTTAATCTGGTAGTTCCGCGACCTCGATCACCGGCCGAATGTTGACCGTACCCTTGCGCGCCATCGGGATCCGTGCGGCGATGCTTATCGCCTCGTCGAGATCCTTAGGCGGCGATCATCTGTTCCACGACCTTTTCAGCGCAGATCAAGCACAGGTATTTCACCGGTGACACCTCCGGGTTCGGTGTGAACGAAATGCTTACGTCGAATAGTCGAACGGCGAAGGTCGAATTCGACATCAAGGAGCCCGTCCGATGTCGTTTTAGATCACGATGCGTTCGCGAGCGGCCTCTTCATACCTGAGCAGGGGACTGAAAACCATTCAAACAGTAATGTATCGGTTCCTTGCGGCGATGAAGATTATTCTTTAACTCCTTGGAAGCCGAAGTCTCTCACCTGAGATATCCGGCCACAATTTATCCAACGACAGGGTAGATAAGAATGAGCGGCGGTATAAACTTAATGTAATGTGATGCCAGCGATACCAGTCCGGCGTTGCCTCAAAGACGTACGAACCTGCTCCTCTCCGTGAACACATAGCAAAGGCGAGAATTGACCGGTTGATGACGAAGGGCAACGCTATTATGCCCATGAATCGTGAAAGTCCCTTTCCTTGTGGCTGGAAATGGTTGCGGCTGGGCACCCGTGAAACCCGTTGTAATGCTTAAAACGTATGCGAAAGATTCTTGTGCCAGACGGACGACAATTCGTCTCAGGCTCACTGACCGTGCGTCAGACCGCGAGCGAGCGATTCGACCGCATTATGGTGTTGTTATGCGGTTGGTTGATCCTCGGGCTGTACGTCGACGGGTGGGCCCATCGTCACTACCCGATTGAGACCTTTTTCACGCCGTGGCATGCGCTCCTCTATTCGGCGTTGCTCGCCGTCGCGAGCTTGATACTGGTCACGGTCTATCGGAACCCGGCTGGTCAACGCACCTGTGGACGGGAGCTATCGTGCTCGCGGGCGTTACTGGGTGGTTGCTCACTTATGTGCTTCTGGGACCGCCAGGCATTCCTCAGAAACAGGGAAAGACGCCATGATGGGTCCGAAGTCGATGCCCTTCGACACCAAGCGCGTACCACAAATAGCGTTCGACAGCGTGCGGCGATGCGCATGAACGTCCTCTGGTTCTTGACCGGCGTGACGCGAGGCCGGTGTCTCGCTGTGGCGAGCATTTTGGCATGGGCGAGCCTCGCCGGGTGCTCGGATACGTCTCCCGAATGCCGGGACCTCCTCGCGCAGGCCCACGAGCGGGTCGAGACGGGGAACTCCGATGCGCAGTTTAAGCTTGGACAGATGTAC
>JBOIDM010000050.1:0-9102 GCA_050740575.1 Gammaproteobacteria bacterium | reverse complement strand
GTGCTGAGGATGTATCCACCCGTTTGGATCAGCGGCCGGCAGGCCGCGGTGAATTGCGAGCTCGGCGGCTTCCGCATTCCGGCCGGAGCCCTGGTGATGGCAAGCCAGTATGTGGTGCATCGCGATCCACGATTCTTCCCGGATCCGGAACGCTTCGATCCGGAACGCTGGACCCCCGAAGCCGAAGCGCGACGGCCAAGGCACTCGTTTTTCCCGTTTTCAGCGGGTGTGCGGTCATGCCTCGGCGAATCCTTCGCGTGGTTGGAGGCGATATTGATCTTGGCGGTGATTGCGCGGCAGTGGCGATTACGCGTCACGCCGGGAACCCGGGTGAAGGCGTACCCGGGTGTCGTGCTGCGACCCAAAGATGGGCTATCGATGACCGCCCACAGGCGGAACCACGATGGCATACGCCTATAACGACTGAGAGCGGGAAGCCAGGACCACTCTCTTATCGATACATCCTACTTCGATTACATCGTTTACGGCAGACGCGACCCGATGCCGGTGCAACAAGCTGGGGAAGAGCCTCGGGTGTGAAGCTTTCTTGCCACAGCCATTGCCAGGGACCGAACCTTAAGCAGTAGTACTGGCCGACAAATCGGATCCCGAGCCGCTTTGTCACCACCCGGGCCGGCTTGTTCTCGATGGCGATAAGGGCGACGAGGCGCTCGTAGCCTTCCATACCGGCCTGCCGCATAATATGCGTCGCTTTCGTCATATACAGTCCCCTGCCACGGTAGGCGGGGTGGCTATAGGAGTCATACACGTAAATGTCTCGGTGACCGAAAACCAGGGTACACCGAAGATAGGGAAAATGGGCCCGTTCGGTGGCTACCCAGCTCACATCCACAAGATCTCCCCGGTACCAGGTGGCGAAGCAACGGTGCCCGCGGGCCAGTCGATCGTGAAGCTCACGCGGATCCTGGTCGGGGCGAAACGCTCGGTAGGCGGATAGGTGTTGTTCGGTTAACAGGCCCAAGCTTACCGGCAATTGCGACTGCAGCGTGGGAACCGCTTCCTGCAAGGAACGATAACCGCACAAACACCGCCGATAAAACGTCGTCACGGCCTTCATGCGCAGCCGCTCGATGCACATGCGCGCGGTCTTGCGATCCGGAACCAAGAGCACGTCATTGGCCCTCAGGTGGTGGGTGTATGCGGGCGCACGGCGAGCACCGCCACGTTAGGTAGCGGGCCGCTCCCCGCTCCCACGACTCGAACCGCATGAGCAGCCGCAGAAACCACTTTTGTGTCTCGCCTCTCGCGAGACGCTCGATGAGCCGGCTCAGCAACACCATTCGGCGTTATCGCCGGGGGCTTTGTGCTCTCGGTCCTCATGGCGAGCGCGATCTGGCATTGGTATGAGAAACCGATCTATGCCCTGCGGCGTTACTTGCCGTATCGTTGAGGCGCCGAGGATAATCGTCGCGCTCACGGGTGTACATGAGGTAGCCGACAAGCATTTCATCATCGCTATCGAGTCCCCACCGTACCTCTTGCGCGGGGTCCGGGTTGACGGGATTCTGCTCGGAATTATCGAACTCCGCGCGCGCGACGATCCGGGTTCCGGCCGGGATCTCCCGCGGTGATTTAAGGCGATAGAGCGTCTGCCAGCCGAACGAATAATTCGGTACCGACAGCAACCGCTGCGACCTGCCGTCCGGGAAATGAGCTACGTAATCGAAGTGCCGGCCGCGATAGTGCATATGGGGATACAAACCGTAGAGCATCACGCGCTCGCTGAAAGTCGTCTCCGCGGTCTCGATGTGATTCGCGGCGTAGGGCGGGATGCGCAGGTTCCGGTTCGAGGCACTGGCGACCGCGTATTCCCTCGGCGGGGGCGCGTGGTGGAAATAGAGGCCCAATGTCGGCCGATCCGATGCCGGCGCGCCGACGGTGATGTAATGGAGCTGGAACACCAAGGTCGATCCGGCGGGTAACCACTGACCCGAATCCTCGGGCATCGGTTGCACCTCCAAGCCGGGAACATGGGCAGCGAAGAACCCGTTTCGGCCTTCCAGCCACGCGGGCTCGCGATCTTTATGCCGCGCGGGATACTGGATCATCACGAACCCGTGGTGCATGACGGCGGTGTTACTGGGTTTGAGCTGCACCGCGCGTACCCAACGATCCTTGTCGCTCGGCCCTGGGATCTTGAACCAGCGGTACGGCAAAACGCCCTGCGCGGGCAGCTTCTGTTCGGGAAGATTGATTACGAGATCAGGTTCTCCGAGTGGCCAGTCTCGCACACCCTCGGGTGGCTGTGCAGCCAGGGGGTCCGGCCCGTCGCCGCGCGGTGCCCCAGCATCGATCCAGTGCACCAAGGTCCTTTGTTCCTCGGTACGTAGGGATCCGTCGGCTAAGAGCTCGCCCGCCGCCGGATCCGCTTGCCAGGGCGGCATGCGCTTGGTCATGATCACCTCGCGTATCATCGGCGACCAAGCGCGCACGGTCTCGTAGCGATCCATGGTCCAGGGACCGACGCCGCCCGGGCGATGACAGTCTATGCACCGATCGCGGAGGACGGGTACGACATCGCCGCCGTAGGAGAGCGGGCGCCGCTCCTGCTCTATGTTGATCACACAGCCGATGACCGGCGCATGAGGGACCGCCACGGGCTCTTTGTCGAGCACCGCGGCGACCGCATCGCTCAGGTAATGTCGCGTCGCCGCGGGCCGTTGTGACCCGTAATGCATGCGATCATCGATGGGCCCCCGATACCGTATGGCCCACGTCGTGGTATCGATCAGGATCGCCTCACCGGTCCGTTCTGCTTGCAGGGACTGGATCACGAGTTGCGCCTCGTCCTTTAAGATGGGAATGTCGAGATGGAGTCGCGCTGCCTCCATCTTTAAGACTTTGCGATCGTCCTGTGGGTTTGCATTGATCAATAAAATTTCCACGCCTTGCTTAGCGTAAGTAGCGCGGAGCGCTTTCAACGCCGGCAGGCTGTCGCGCACGGCAGTGCAACCCATGCCGTGAATATAGAGTACGACCGCCTTGGCTTTCGTGAGCCGATATAACTGATGAAAACGGCCGTCCTGATCGAGTAAGGCGAAATCGCGCACGGGAGGAGAAGATACATTTGCGATTCCGGTGCTTGCGCTGCGCAGTCCGAAATACACGATCCCGCCGCCCGCGCAAGCGCTCACAAGAGCAGTAATTACCAGTGCGGTTCTCGATACGTTCATGACCCGGCTTGGCCACGGGCTTTAGCATCTTTGCAAGAGAATAACCCGTGCATCACACCGATGCCTACGATCGGTTGCACGTCCCCACATGGCGTAGGGGAGGATCCCCGTGCGGATGCTCCTGCGGCCCTGAGGGAAGATGGACATAATAGCAGACCCGAATCGTGATGCCAGGAGCGTAGACTCCACCGGTAGGGAGGATGATTGATCCCAAGATTTCCCCAGACCTAGTGCCTTGGCCGCCGCTACACGACGGTGGGGGCGCGAGGTGCAGGGAGGGGGGGAAGGGGGAGCGGGAGTCTTCATGACGCCCGGCCCCTTCCGTGGTTGCACCGCGCCCCCGTGCAGCTCTCAGCAATATTTATGCTAACTTATAACACGATAATTTATCGAAGTTTTATTTTGAGTGCACCTGCCCTAATCGAGAAAAGTGTCGTGGATATAGAGTTATCTCGCGAGCTCTTTGAAAATTGTGGCGCTCCCTAGGGGAATCGAACCCCTGTTTTCGCCGTGAGAGGGCGACGTCCTAGGCCGCTAGACGAAGGGAGCAGTGGGGAGGATGGCTTGCGTTACAATATGGGCGCGGTGCTCAGTGTATTATACGCACCGTTCGACTTTCTTGAAACATGATCATCCCTAGCCCGAGGTAAGACCGTAATTCCGTGCTTGATGTAGCGCTGCAAACCAAGGTCGCGACGATCCCGATAACCCCCCGGATCATACCGCGACCAGGTCATGTCATCTCGCGGGCCAATATCGACGAGCGCGCGCTCAAAGTTCTTTATCGCTTGAGTAATGCCGGCTTTCAAGCTTTTCTCGTGGGCGGCAGTGTGCGCGATTTACTGCTGGGCCGCGAGCCGAAAGACTTCGATGTGGCCACCAATGCGCTACCGGAGCAAGTGCGGGAGCTGTTTCGTAATTGCCGCTTGATCGGCCGCCGTTTTCGCTTGGCGCATGTACATTTCGGGCGGGACATCATCGAAGTGGCGACCTTTCGGGGCGCCGATGCGGTGGAAAAGGATGGGCGTGTCCTAACCGAGGACGGGCGGATCCTGCGCGACAACGTCTACGGCAATATCGATAACGACGCGTGGCGGCGTGATTTTACGGTGAATGCCCTGTACTACAACATCGAGGATTTCTCGGTCGTTGACTACGTGGGCGGCATGGACGACATCAAAGCCGGGCAGATCCGGGTCGTTGGAGACGCGCAGCAGCGCTTCCGCGAGGATCCGGTGAGGATGTTGCGGGCCGTGCGCTTCGCGGTCAAGCTGGGATTTACTATCCATCCACAGACGGCAACGCCGATCTTCGAGTTGGCGCCGCTGCTCTCGGAGATCCCGCCGGCACGCTTGTTCGAGGAGATCTTGAAGCTCTTTCTCGGCGGATGCGCCGTGCAAACATTCGAGCAACTTCGCCACTATGGCCTCTTCGGTCAGTTGTTCCCGCAAGTAGAAACCTGCTTAAGCGAAGAGGAAGGCGGATTTCCTCATATGTTTCTGGCCCGCGCCCTGCAAAATACCGATCGCCGCATCACGGAGGGGAAACCGGTCACCCCGGCTTTTCTAATTTCGGTTTTGCTCTGGGATCCCATGCGGAGGCTCGCCCAGGAGCACCGGGCCCACGAATTATCGCCGGCCGAGGCCGATCAGCTTGCATCGGACACGGTCATTTCGCAGCAAATCGCCCGCATTGCCATGCCGCGTCGCTACACGCAGATGACACGCGAGATCTGGGCGCTTCAAACGCGCCTAAGAAGGCGGGCGGGTGGAACACCGTTTCGGTTGCTGAGCCACCCGCGCTTTCGGGCGGCCTACGATTTCCTGGTGCTGCGCGCCGAGGCGGGGGAGGAGGTCGTGGAACTGGCCGAGTGGTGGACCGAATTCCAAGGCGCCAAGGAAGTCCGCCGGGACGAGCTTATCTCGGCGGCAAGCAAGACCGCCCCGGCGAAGAGGCGCCGACGCAGACGTTAGCGATGCCGAGCGGTAACGGCCCGCGCGCCGCAAACCCGGTGATCGCTTATATTGGTCTGGGCAGTAATCTCGCCGATCCCGGTGCGCAAGTGACGCAGGGCCTCTTGGCTGTTGCGAGGCTGCCCGAGACCCGTATAGTCGCCCAATCTTCGCTCTACCGCAGCGCTCCCATGGGGCCGCCGAATCAACCCGACTACATCAACGCGGTCGCGGCCATCGAGACAGCCCAGACAGCCTACGATCTGCTGGCATCGTTGCAGGAAGTCGAGGCCCGGCACGGCCGCGCGCGTGGTGTTCGCTGGGGGCCCAGGACCTTGGACATTGATATTCTTCTTTACGGCACCGAGCGAATCGCCGCAGCCGCTTTGACGGTTCCCCATCCGGGACTCCGCGAGCGGGCTTTCGTGCTGTACCCGCTCTATGAAATCGCCCCGGACCTTGAGGTTCCGGGGCTCGGACCGCTCGCCGGGCTCCTAAGCCATTGTGAAGGGAAAGGCATCGAGCGATTGTCCGGCCGCGTGCCAGGCAGCTCCTAGCGACTGTTGAACGGATGGGCGCAAGCACTTCAATTTCCACATCGGATCTGATCGAGATGAAGCGGCGCGCCGAGAAAATCGCGTGCCTCACCGCCTACGATGCGAGCTTCGCCAGGCTCGCCGACGCGGCCGGCATCGATATCTTGCTGGTGGGAGATTCGCTTGGGATGGTGGTTCAAGGCCACGACAGCACGCTAGGCGTGCGCTTGAGCGACATGATCTACCATGCGCAACTCGTGCGCCGAGGGGTGGAACGGTCGCTCGTGGTGGTCGATATGCCGTTTATGAGTTATACCACACCCTACCAAGCGCTTGGAAACGCGGGCCGCTTGCTCGGAGAATCGGGTGCGCAGGTGGTTAAGCTGGAAGGCGGCGCCTGGTTAGCGGAGACCGTCGAGTTGCTCGGCGCCCGGGGTATCCCGGTGTGCGGCCACCTGGGATTGCTGCCACAATCGATTAACAAGTTGGGCGGGTACCGCGTTCAGGGTCGGGATCCCGAAGACGCCGGCATGATCAAGAGAGACGCACGGGCGCTGGAGAGCGCCGGGGTGGCGATGCTGGTGCTCGAGTGCGTACCCAGCCCGCTTGCCGCCGAAATCAGCGCAGCGGCGGCGATTCCGGTGATCGGCATCGGCGCCGGTCCCGACTGTGACGGACAGGTGCTGGTTGTTTACGATATGCTCGGGCTTAGCGAGCGTCTGCCCCGATTCGCGAAGAACTTTCTTGCTGGGTGCGCCGGTATCGAGGAGGCATTCCGCGGTTACGCCGGGGCGGTTAAGCGCGGTGAGTTTCCCGGCGCAGAGCACGGTTTTGAGTGATCGCCAGCGTCGCTCGGATCGCAGAGCTTAAGGAGATCGTCAAAGCTTGGCGCGATCGGCGTCAGCGCATTGCGCTCGTGCCCACGATGGGGAACCTGCACCGAGGGCATTTGGCGCTTGTCGAACATGCCCAAGGCCTCGCACAGCGCACGGTTGCCACCCTGTTCGTCAATCCCATGCAGTTCGTGGCCGGTGAGGATTTCGATCATTATCCGCGTAGCTTTGAACAGGATCGTGCGCTGCTCGACGCGGCCGGGGCCGATGTTCTGTTCGTCCCGGAAGTCACGGCGCTGTATCCCAACGGCCTCGATCGGCACACCGAGGTCCGCGTGCCCGGATTGGACAATATATTATGCGGGGCGTCGAGGCCCGGGCATTTCACCGGGGTCGCGACTGTCGTGACGAAGCTGCTCAATCTGGTGAAACCCGATCTCGCCGTCTTCGGCGAGAAGGATTTCCAACAGTTGCTGGTGATTAAACGTATGGTCGCGGATTTATGTATCGAGGTAGAGATTCATGCTGTGCAGACCGCGCGCGCGCCCAACGGCCTCGCTCTGAGCTCACGGAACGCGTATCTCACGGAAACGGAAAAAGCGATTGCCTGGCGTTTGTATGAGGCGCTTTGCGAGGCCCGTGACGCGCTGAGGCGGTCGGTGCCGAGTGTTCAAACCATCGAACGGCGTGGTCGCGCACGTTTGGAGGAAGCCGGATTCAAGGCCGATTACTTTGCCGTCAGGCGTGCCAGCGATCTCATGGAACCCGCTCCAGACGATACCGATCTCAGGATCTTAGCCGCCGCCTGGCTCGGCAAGACGCGCCTCATCGACAACCTTGCGGCGCGCAAGTTCGTTGAACGATAGCGACCTTTACGCCATAATCCCGGTCATACACTCACTGGTTCGGGACGCAATGTATATCACCTTGCTCAAAGCGAAACTCCACCGTGCTCGTGTTACGCATTCGGAACTTGATTACGAGGGATCCTGTGCGATCGACGCGCGCTTGCTCGAGGCCGCCGGGATCCGCGAGTACGAGCAGATTCATATCTACAATATCGCCAACGGCGAGCGCTTCACGACCTATGCGATCCGGGCGGAACCGGGTTCGCGGGTGATCTCCATCAACGGTGCGGCGGCGCATAAGGCGAACCCTGGTGATCGGGTGATCATTTGTGCCTATGCCGGATTGCAGCGTGAAGAGGCGGCCACCCACCAACCGACGCTCGTGTACCTGGACGAGCGTAACAAGATCACGCGCATCGGTCATTCGATACCGATGCAAGCCGCCTGAGGGACGCGCGGCCTGTGGGAAATTCTTGACATCGAAACACCGCCAAGTAAGATGGGCGGAGTGCGCAGCAGGTTCTGCGGCATTACTTACATTACAAAGTACAAATTTAGTATAAAGAGGTTCGAACACCATGGGTGGAATTCTTGATGCAGTTGAGATGCTGAAGAATCCGGTCGGAATCGTTGTATTCGTGGCCATCATCGTAGGCGGTTATTACTTATATCGTTACGTGATGAAAGATTAACCCCAAGCGCAGCCCCTCTTAAAATCCGGAACGGGCAAGGAGGCGCGTCCCCTGCCCGGTTCCGTCCTCGTGTTACCCACAGGTTTTCCCCAACGTTACCCCAAGGGCTTCGTGTACGCGTTTTTTGCCTAAAAATACGCCAACCGAGCGAAGTATGGAAAATATGGTTGCAGAGTCTAAGCCGGGATATTGCCCTCTATGAACAGGAACCGTTGGTTAATGGTTTTCGTGGCTGTCGTCACGCTGGCCGGGGTGATCGTTTGGTTCGTTCCCGGCTTACTTCCGAGCGCCTACCAGTACGGGCCCGCGAGTACGACGGCGGTGCCGAGCACCGGGGAGCCGCCTTGTCCCGACGAGCGTCCGGAGTGGCGGGAAGCGAAGGTGATCGAGGGCACGACCATCGTAGAGTCCCCGCTTTGCACTCCCGACAATCCTGACGCGGTCGCGGCCTTCGTCAAGGGCACGAACAACGTGTCGATGGATACGCTGATGCGCTCGGGGCTCTCCCCGGACACCGTGGTGTTGGAGAACGACCGCGACGGCGACGGGGATCCGGACGATGTGCATATTCGTTTGGAGGTCGCCGAGCTCAACGGGCGATCCCCCGATGTCGCCTTCCCCGTGCCCGCCTATTCGATCGCACCCGGGATACAGCCGGGGTTTTGGGTCTTCGTGCCGAAGGCGCACGGCATGGCGACCAAGAATTTCGAAAGCTACGAGGCCAATGAGTTATTGCGGGTGCCTTCGCCCACCATCCGAGTCGAGGTCGGCGACCGGGTGAGAATCACGCTCGAGAACACCCATTATCTGCCGCATACCATTCATCTGCACGGCGTCGATCACCCCTACTATCTCGATCATCCCCTGCACGGGGAGCAGCGCGGCAACGACGGGGTCTCCGAGACCAGCCATATTCCGGTGATGCCGGGGGAGAGCTTTACCTACGAGATCACCCCCCGGCAGCCCGGTACGCAGCTTTATCATTGCCACGAACAAGCCCCCATCCATGTCGGCATGGGGCTGATGGGGATGTTCGTGGTCGAGGAG
>JBOIDM010000049.1:0-7847 GCA_050740575.1 Gammaproteobacteria bacterium | reverse complement strand
GGTGAATCCTTCATTGCCTCGATCGAGGCCGCGGCTCCAATGTGGTTATGGCGCTCCATAGGGGGCGTGCTGATGGTCGCGAGCCACTTTGTGTTCGCGGTGAATCTTTGGGCCATGCGGCCGCGTGTGCAGTCCGTTGCGGCTTCGCGGGCTCACGAGGCGCTCGCATGAGCCTCCACACCGACCATCGTGCCTTAGTCGCGGTGGCCCTCACCGGCTTTCTGACGCTGACGCTCATCGTCGCCGTCCTGCCGGCTCTGGACATCCAGATGATTCCCCCCCACGCACAACTACAGCCGCCTACTCAGCTGGAGCTGCTCGGCCGGGATCTCTACTTGCGTGACGGATGCGGTTTCTGCCACACGCAGTTTGTGCGCGATCTGGAGGTCGATAAACCCTACGGCCGGGGATCGGTTGCGGAAGACTACGCCTTGGAAATCCCACCGCTTTTGGGGACTCAGCGGACGGGGCCTGATCTCGCCAATGTCGGCGTTCGCCAGCCGAGTGAAGTCTGGAATTTGATCCACCTTTATAATCCGCGGGCTGTCATGCCGCAGTCGGCCATGCCTGGCTACCCCTGGTACTTCGAAGAAAAGAATGAGGCCGATCCTGACGACACCGTCGTGCCGATCCCCGCGCTTTACGCTCCGCCAGGGAAGGTGGTTGTTGCGACTGAGAACGCGATTGCCATCGTGCGGTATTTACAATCGCTCAAACAGCCGGGAATGAAACGATGAATCATTCAAACGGCGCGGATCCCTCGTTGCTCGATTTGGTCTTGGTGGGCCTCGCGATTTCCGTTGTCGTTATTGCCTTTTATTTAGCGGTTCGCTACACCCTCCGGCCGGGGGAGAGCTCACCCGATCATATTAAGCATCGGATATTGAGCGAAGACGAGGACCAGCCGTGAAGATTGAAGTGTTCATCGACGGGAAGACCGCTCCTCACTGCGTCTTGACTCCTCCTGAAACCTTTAGTCTGGACACAACCCTGCTCGATGACGGCCCTCACGTCATTCGTTTCAAGGCCATAGATACTGACGGCTCAATCAGTGTCCGTGAAATACCCTTTACCGTACGTAATGGCCCAGGCATCGCAGTGCACGGTATTGTCGATCACGATGTCGTTCGCGAACGCGTTTCGGTCTTAGCAAACGCCTATTCCAGCACCGTGGGAGACACCTTCGAGCCGATGCGTATCGAAACACCGGCGCCGATACCAACCTGGGCCTGGCTTGTCGTTCTTGCCACATTCGCCTGGGGGATGTGGTACTTAGGCATCGAGCTTCACGCTCGTAACGCCGAGATCGCAACAGCCGAGATCGCGACTTCTGGCAATGAGCGTGTCGCCGCTGCAGCCTCGTGGAAGGTATTGGGCGAACAGGTATACGGGAACTACTGCGCGTCGTGCCACCAAGCTTCGGGGGAAGGTCTGGCAGGCGTATTCCCCCCGCTCAAAAGCGCTGCCGTCGTTCTCGCGGAAGATCCGGCCGAGCATGGGCGTATTGTCGTTCAGGGGCTTACTGGCAAAGTCATCGACGGTGTGACTTATAGCTCGCCTATGCCATCATTTGCCGAGCAACTGAGTGATGAAGCGATCGCTGCGGTGGTCAATCATGAACGCACCAGTTGGGGCAACGCAGCGCCCCTTATTACGGCCGAGCAAGTCGCGGCACTTCGTTGATCGGTCCCAGGCAGCCAATCGGCCAAGGTTATACTTTGCAGTAGCAAACCAAAAGGCATGGCCAACTTTGGCCGCCGTTATCGCAGCGTGCTTTAAATGTGTCCATCGAACTCTCGCTTTGTTGAGGTTTTTGCGCCCTTCGACCGAGCACGGATCGGCACCGCAGCGACAGCCGACGCGGGGAGCGTCGAGCACGCGCTCAAAACGGCCTTTGGGCTTTTTAGCAACCGCGACGCCTGGTTGCCGCTCGCCGAGCGCATCCGGATCCTGGAAACCGCGCAGGATCTGCTGCGTCCTCGCGCCGAGACGTTCGCCTTGGAGGCGGCTCGCGAGGGTGGTAAGCCGCTCGTGGATTCGCGCGTGGAAATCGCCCGCGCCATTGACAGCCTCAGGATCTGTGTCGAAACCCTGCGCACCGATGCCGGCGAGGTCATTCCGATGAACGTCGGGGCCTCCAGCGCTGGCCGTATGGCTTTCACCCAGCTCGAGCCTGTTGGTGTTGTCGTTGCCGTCTCGGCATTCAATCACCCGGTCAATCTCATCGCCCACCAGATTGGACCAGCTATCGCTGCAGGCTGCCCGGTGCTCGTTAAACCCGCTAGGACGACTCCGCTGTCCTGCTTCCGATTGGTCGAGCTGTTGCGCGAGGCGGGGCTGCCGGTCGAGTGGTGTATACCATTGCTGACCGAGAGCAACGAGCTCACCGCACGCATGGTGAGCGATCCCCGGGTCGCCTTTTTCAGCTTCATCGGTAGCGCTGCCGTGGGATGGCGTCTGCGATCGCAGCTGGCACCCGGGACGCGCTGCGCACTTGAGCACGGAGGCGTGGCACCGGTCATCGTGACTGAAGATGCAGACTTTCCACAGGCGATCGGACTGATCGTGAAAGGTGGCTTTTATCACGCCGGTCAGGTCTGCGTGTCAGTGCAGCGCGTGTTCGTAGCGCGCAAACTCGCCGTCGAGTTTGCGCAGGACTTGGCGGAAGCCGCCGACAAGTTACGCGTCGGCGACCCAACGCAGCCCGACACCGAGGTGGGTCCTCTCATTGATCCGGCCGAGGTCCAGCGTATCGACGCGTGGATCAAGGCCGCGGTAAAGGGCGGCGCCCAACTGCTATGCGGCGGCAGGCCGTTGTCGGCAACCTGTTATGCGCCCACAGTGCTGCTCGATCCACCTCCGGATGCCGAAGTGTCGACTCAGGAGGTATTTGGCCCGCTAGTGTGCGTGTACGCCTATGAGGATCTGGGCGCGGCGCTGGCTCAGGCTAACAGCCTGCCGGCGTCCTTTCAGGCGGCGGTATTCACACGCGATCTCGACACCATGCTTCAGTGTTACCGAGGGCTGGACGCGTCGGCGGTGATGGTTAACGATCACACCGCCTTTCGCGTGGACTGGATGCCGTTTGCCGGCCTACGGACCTCAGGCTACGGCATCGGCGGGATCCCTTATACACTGCGCGATATGCAGGTGCGCAAGATGTTGGTGATCCGTTCCAGCGAGATCCGGCGGTAACGGAAGACTTTGATGAGTCCGCGAGGGGCGCTCTGCCAGCAACTTATGACGATAAGCTGTATTTCTGGAGCGCAGGGACGCGGCAAGGGTACTGCAAACACCTCCGGGACACATGGTCTGGACCGAGTAACCAGTACGTGAAATATCAGGATGAAAAACCCCGCATGAACGGAACCATTAGCACTATCACCGCATCTGCAACTCTGCATTCCCCTTCCTGGTGGACTTAAGAATTCACGACAAACAGGGCAAATAGAGCCGTCATTATTATTTGATATTATGAAAGAACCAATAGCGCGCCCGGAGGGACTCGAACCCCCGACCAAGGGCCGGATTCGGATAATAGGGATTCGCCTGGACCGCTCATGATGGCTTCTAGTCTACGCAAGGGTGACCTCGGGGCGGCGTCGGCTTTTTCATTAGCCAGTCCTTAGCAAGGCAGGCTTTAACCAGCGAAAGCAGATCCTGGAAACTGGACACGACAGCATCGGGCTTGTGTGGGTGCTCGGGCGTCACGGGAAAAATCTGCGCCAGCCACTGGGGGCTCCAGGCAGCGCCATTATAGAAAACGTTGGTGATGCCAGCGGTCTTCGCGGCCACCGTGTCCGTGGTGCTGTCTCCCACATACCAGCAATCCGGGCCGGGCTTTCGATTGAGATCCGAAAGCGCTTTGAGGATCACATCCGGTGCGGGCTTTCTCTTGCCGCAGGCATCGCCGCCGACCACGGTAGAGAACTGCTCGCGCCAAGCGCCGGAATCCACCACATCCAGCTCGTGGTCCAGGAATTCCCGCTTGCGATTGGTACACACACCCAGTATCAAGCCCAGCCCCTTAAGCTCCTGCAGTACCTGCGCGATGCCCTCCTCAAACGGGTGAACCTCACCGTAATGGGTGCGGTAGTGGCGATCGAACTCCTCGTGCGCAGAGTGCTTGGCTTGCTGATCCCGACCGAAAAGGACCTCGAAGAGATCCGTGCGCGAGACCTTTTTCTCCGCCTCCAGCTTTGGGTGCAATCGCTGGTGCTCTCGCACGTAGGCGACCAGCTTCGCATCCTCGGCATTCTTGCTCTCCCCCGGCGGGGTCAAGCGTTCGATGAGCCCTAAATCGACGATGTTAGCCAGCATATCATCGATGGCGTGATAGACGGCATCGAGGGTGTCGACCAAGGTGGCGTGCCAATCGAACAGAATCACCGTTGGGGATGCAAGCGTAGGCATAGCAAGCTAATACTACAAGAAGTTACTCCGAGAGCTACTGTTCGCCCGTTGACGATCGTGCCCCGGCAGCGGTCTTAGCCGAGCTCGGCGTCATTGCTCGTTGTTGCGTGTTGCCCTGTCAGTCGCACTCGAACAACTGGCTCAGCGCGTGTCTTCGTCCACCCACTGGGAAGGGCGTCGGTCTCCGGCGATGGTCGATCCTGGCTCGATGCTTTCCCCGTATTCCGCCGCCTCTCCACCAAAAATCTAGTCGCGTTGGTATGTCCCGATTAGTTGCACCTGGCCGAGGATATGACCCAGCATCGCCTTTTCTAGTGCTGCCGCAGTCGGCTTGCCGAGATCGGGCAACACCACATCGAGCGCATAGAGCTTATTGAAGTACCGATGGCGGCCGATTGGCGGGCAGGGGCCCCCGTAGCCGGTACGCTTCCAGTCGTTCAAGCCCTCGCGTGTGCCGGACGGCAGATCGCGCGGAACGACCGCCTCTGGGAGCCCGGCAGCGCTCGGCGGGAGGTTGTAGAGCACCCAGTGCACCCAGGTCATCTTCGGCGCTGCCGGATCGGGGGCGTCAGGGTCGTCGAGGATGAGGGCCAGGCTTTTCGTTTCCGAGGGAATTCCGGTCCAGGCCAATGGCGGTGAGATGTCTTTGCCGTCGCAGGTGTATGCTTGGGGGATGGTGCCGTTGTGGGTGAAGGCCGACGAAGTCAGTGACAGGCTCATGGGTTTTGCCTCCTCCTCACCCGCCAGGCCATGGGCCACCAGTGCGAGCAGGCACAGCGGGATGGTGATGGATCCGATCGCGTACCGATGCATGGAACGTCCCCCTCCTTGCCTTCGGGATTTGCTGGCTGCCATCATAGACAGTGTGCCTCCGTTCCTCAAGCCAAGGAACAGAGTAACGGATCTCATCATCAAATGCAGGGTGCTGGCGATGCCCTGTAAGAGCACCACATGAAGTTGAGGATAGAAGCGCGAACCACGCACCAACCCGGCGAGCACCCGGGTTGCGTTGGCGCAAGTTGCATTACCACAGAAGAGGCCGCCTGACCTCGCTCGATCCAGTTCTTGGGCTCCTATGCGCGCGTAGCGAGAAGGCGTGAGTCATGCTCGACGGCGTTAGAGAGTAAGTATCTTCCGCAGCCAGGCGCCAATATCGCCGATTTCCTGCGGGCAGACCGAGTGCGGCATTGCATATTGGTGCCACTCGATGGAATAGCCGAGCCCGACCAGAAAGGTCATCGAACCCGCACCCATCGTCAGCGGCACGACCGGGTCGTAGAGACCGTGGGCCATGAAAATGGGCGTTTCTTTGTTGGCCGCGGGCGCTTCCTGCGGCAGCGACTCCGCGAGCGGCAGGTAGGTGGACAGCGCCATCACGCCCGCGAGCTTATCGGGGTGACGCAGCCCGGTCTGCAGCGCGATCGCGCCGCCCTGCGAGAATCCGGCGAGCACGATCTGTGACGCGGCGACCCCGCGCTTTCCTTCGCGATCGATCAGGGCATTGATCTGCGCTTGCGATTCGCGGATGCCCCGCTCGTCGGCGCGGCGCGACGTGCCTTCGAGCTCGCCGAAGGAGACGTCGTACCAGGCGCGCATGATGGCGCCCCCGTTGATCGTCACCGGCCGCATCGGCGCGTGCGGGAACACGAAACGCAGCGCCGGCGCCGCGTCGAGCCCGAGCTCGTCCACGATAGGGACAAAATCGCCGCCGTCGGCGCCCAGGCCGTGCATCCAGATGACGCTGGCCGAGGGGTTCTGCCCGGTCTCTATCTCAATAGCGTCCAGTAATCCTGGCATAGGCAAGGCGCGGGTCGCAATTCGTGAGTCGTTTCAGTCGACCCCGTTCTACGAGCGAACGAACGCTTAAGAACGGCATCCTAGAGGAGAGCTGGCGTGCCTCGGTGATCAAGCTTCATACTCTTGAGCCGCCTCGAGGCGCACGGTGCCGTCATCCCCGAAGGCGAGCGTGATGAGGTTGGGCCGGCAGCAGACCGCGCAGTCCTCAGTGAAGGTCTGGCGGCGTCCCCCGCTCGGATCCACCAAAACGTCGTTGTCCTCGCCGCAGAACGCGCAACTGTACGTCACGATCCTCATTCTACACGCTATCATGTCCTGCGAGGAGGCACTCCCCGGGGGGTGCGTTGCCGCCCTCGGTTACGACTTCAATACCAGCATCGACCTTGTCATTACCGGCTGAAAGCGGCAAATTGCGGTTTATGGCTATCGTTGAATTTCGCTTTTACGAGGAATTGAACGACTTTCTCCGGCCCGAGCAGCGAAAGCGCCCGTTTTGTCATGCAGTCGCTGAGCGGGCTACTGTGAACACATGCAATCGAGGCACTCGGCGTCCCGCACACGGAAGTAGAGCTCATCATAGCTAACGGCGAATCAGTGGATTTTCGCTATGTTCTCCACGACGGTGATCGGATCAGTGTTTACCCTCAGTTCGAGTCGCTCGACGTCATTTCGCTCGTGCGCGTACGGGACCGGACGCTCCGGAAAATACAATTCATCGCCGATGCGCACCTCGGTGCCTTGGCGAGATACCTACGTTTTTTGGGCTTCGATACCCTTTACCGAAATGATTTTCGCGATGACGAAATCGCGCAGATCTCGCTCGCGCAGCGTCGCATTGTTCTTACCCGAGATCGGGATCTACTCATGCGCCGTGCTATTACCCACGGTTGCTACGTCCGCGCGCCTCTGCCGAGCAAGCAATTAGAAGAGGTTACGAGGCGCTTGGACCTCGCCGGTGCTATTCGTCCCTTCACTCGATGCAGTGTTTGTAACCAGTTGTTGGAGCCGATCGGCAAACAATCTTTGCATGCCATGCTCGCGCCCGATATTGTATGCCGTTATAAAGAGTTTTGGGTCTGCCGCGCATGTCATCGGGTTTACTGGCAGGGTTCGCATTGGCATCGATTGCAGCGGTCAATACGGAGTGCTCTAGAAGATACCGGGGCCTCGGTTGTTGAAGTTGAATTCCGCACAACAAAGGGGCTCACGTCTTAAGCCGGTATCCGGTATTGAAGATCCACCACACAGCACCTAGACATAGGGCAAGGAACCCGAGCGTTGCTGTCACGCTTACACCGATACTCACGTCGGCAATCTCGTAGAAGCTCCAGCGGAAACCGCTGATCAAATAGACGACAGGATTGACCATCGTCACGGTCTGCCAAAATGGAGGCAGCATGTTCACGGAGTAAAAGGTGCCGCCGAGGAAGGTCAGCGGGGTAATGACAAGCAACGGCACGACCTGCAGCTTCTCAAAGCCATCCGCCCAAATGCCGATGATGAACCCGAGCAGGCTAAAGGTGACCGCCGTCAATACGAGGAAGGTGAACATCCATACGGGATGAGCAATGCGTAGGGGCACGAACAGGCCCGCGGTTGCCAGTATGATCAAACCCAAGATCACCGACTTGGTGGCG
>JBOIDM010000048.1:0-2628 GCA_050740575.1 Gammaproteobacteria bacterium | reverse complement strand
GCGAAGTCTTTGGCGTCCTGCTCGAAGTTCTTGAAGAGCTCAAAGCCGGCCCGCATGCCGTTATCTCGCGCGTATGCCGCGGCGTAGAGCCGGCGATCCGCCTCGGGAATCGACTTGGTCTTGTCGGCCGCGAAATCGTTCCAGAAATGTTCGAAGTAGAGGCGTTCCCGCCTCTTTACCAGCGCGAGGGGCGTTTCTCCATGGAAGTGGAAGTGCCAGAGGTCGCGCATCAGCCAGACGCTCTTCCAATCGCCCACACCCGGCAGGAAGGCGTCCATTAAGACAACCTTGCTCACCTCGCCGGGGTATTGCGCCGCATACGCGTACGCCACCATCAGACCGATGTCGTGCCCGACGACCGCCACCGGCTGGTCATAAGCGAGTTGATGCACGAGTTCTCGAATGTCCTTCGCCATCGTTTTCTTGTCATACCCGCCCGGCGTGCGCTCCGAACCCCCAATGCCCCGTAGGTCGGGGGCGATCACCGTGTGAGACGTGGCCAGCAACGGCATGAGCGGGATCCACATATGGCTCGTCTGCGCATACCCATGGAGCAGGACGAGCGGTATAGCAGCAAGCCCATTTGCGATGGAATTTCCATCGATCAGAGCAACAACATCTACCTTGGCGATCTCGCCGCGAACGCCATCGGCGTCATTACACCCGACCGCAAGTACACACGGCTCGTGCAATCGAAAGATCTCTCGTGGGTCGACTCCTTTAGTTTCGGTCCTCAGGGAGACCTTTACGCCGTGGTGAATCGCTTGCACCAATCCGCGGTCCTGAATGCGGGAGAGGCACTCTCGAAGCCCCCTTACTTTGTGCTTCGAGTCAAAGCCTTCGACAACGGCGCCCCAGGGCGCTAAGTAGACCCTAACGTTGCAAAAAATCCGGTTGTTCGGCGAGCTCACGCGGCTTTCAAAGCGGCGAGGAAATGCACCAGTTCTTCCTGGACCGCTTGATTGGCTGACATACTGAGGGTGAGTTGTCCTTGGGGTCGGATCAAGCGGCCTGCACGCTGGATGAGGCGACGCCGAAGGGTATCGAGGCGCGCGAAATCCCACAAGGCAGGGCGTTTCTCCAGGGTTCTGCGCGAAGGAGGATAGGCGATCATCTGCAACTCACGGCCGAGGTTGTGGGCGAGCAGCACCGAGAGCAGGTAGATCTGGTTGCCAACCCAGGTGCGGGTGGGGACATAATCGAGCTGATTGTCGGATTTAAGCTCGGCGAACAGGCCTTCCTGACTCCCGCGGCCGTTATGGAAGGCGAGCACTTTGCGGGCGCCGAGGCGCTTATTGGTGAGGATGACCTTGAACTCATAGCCGAAGTGGTGGGGGGTGAAGAGATCGAGTTGCACGGGATCTTTGCATTGCTGTTTAATCCGAGTGCGAATAAAGAGGAAACGATGGGGAACAGTCCAGGCTTTGGGTTTCCACTGCGCTTCGAAGTAGTCGCACTGGGCCCCGAAGCGCCACCACCAGCGGCGCGCCTCGATGCGTTGCTTGAGTTCAGCAAAGCGCTCGAAGGGGACGCTCACTGTATACTCGATCCCTTGGGTGTCGAGGCTCCCGATGATTTCATCGCTGAAAAACGCGCTGTCCATGCGCACCTCGATGGACACCCCGGGGAGAGCGGCGCGCACCGCGCTGATACAGCGCAGAATAAAATTCCGGGCACCGTGGGAGTCATGGACGTTGCCGGATCGGTGCAGCACATCGAACACCTGCCCGGTTTGGGCCACGGTGCAAAAGAGCGGGTAATAACTGCGCTGGCCTTTTTTCTTGCGGTTAAACCCCACCGCCGTCCCCTCGGCCCATCTTCCTGTGCCAATCACCGAGCCATCGAAGTCGAGCGTCACCCGTGGAAGCCGAAGGGCCACCACTCGTGCCAGGACTCCCTCCCGCAGCACCCCCTGCAGGCGCCCGACACTCTCGTGATCCGCCCCGGCCAGCGCACGGCTCACGGTGGCGACATCGGGCAGACGGCGCAAGCCCAGGATCCGCTTCACCAGCGGATCCTCGGCGTAGTAACGCATCTCGCGCAACTGCCGGTATCCGAGCACGAGGTGCACGATCAAACACAGGACCAGGGCGGGATAGCCGAAGATGGGACTGACCGTGAGATGGCTGAAACAGCCCCGCAGCCGCTCCTTCAGTCCCAGACGAACGAAAAGCTCTTGGATAAGAATGAGCCCCGAGAACGAGGTCAGTCGGCTGTCCTCAAACCGAAGCAGCGGAAGGCGGTGAGTCTTGCAGTGAACCTCGGCTCTGCTACACTTCATAGAGGCGGTCTCCTTCGTGGATGTTGTTGTTTTCGCAAACACATTATACCGCGAAATGGAGACCGCTTCCTCAATGTTAATGATCATAAGATCAGCCTATTAACCGGGTGTCTGCATTTCACCCACGGTGATATCCAGCGAAAGGCTCAAAACGCACAGAAACCCTATGCCCTACGCCATTTTCCAGTTACTAAGCGCCAATATTTATGCAACTGGGAGGTTAACACGACTTCACGAGGCGCTCTTTGCTGCGTCTCGTCACTTAAACGAACTCGACAAAGATAGAAACCCGTTATTGCCGCCGGATCTTTGCCCCAAGAAAGATCTTTACAAAATTCGCACCTTCA
>JBOIDM010000047.1:0-5515 GCA_050740575.1 Gammaproteobacteria bacterium | reverse complement strand
GCGGAATCATCGTCAACGTCACGCCCTTGGAGCCCGAATGGGAAGGGCATGTCACCTTGGAGTTTTCGAACACCACGCCCTTGCCCGCGAAGATCTATGCGAATGAGGGCGTCGCGCAGGTGATCTTCATCGAATCGGATGATCCCTGCGAGACCTCGTACCGGGACCGCGGGGGAAAGTACCAGGGCCAGCGCGGCGTGACGCTGCCGAAGACCTGAGGGCGGCGATCCGTGCAAGAGGTGGCCATCCTGAAACGCGATAAAGTGATCACGCTTCTTGGCGCCGACGCGCCGCGCGAACGGGTGCTCGTCAAGGGCTGGGTCAGGACGCGCCGCGATGCGAAGGGACTCTCCTTCCTTGAGCTTAACGACGGATCATGTCTCGGCAACATTCAGGTCATCGCGCAGACCGGACTCGGCAATTATGCCGAGGTCAAGGAGCTCGGTACCGGTGCGGCCATTGCCGTCGAAGGCAAGCTCGTTGCCTCGCCGGGAAGCGGGCAGCAGTGGGAGGTCCAAGCCGATAGGATCACGGTTATCGGGACCTGTCCCGAGGATTACCCGCTGCAAAAGAAACGGCATTCCGACGAATTCTTGCGCACCATCGCCCACCTGCGGCCGCGCACGAATAAATACGGCGCGCTTTTCCGCATGCGCTCGCGGCTCGCCCATGCTATTCACCAATTTTTCCAAGACCGTGGATTCCACTATATCCATACCCCGATCCTGACCGCCTCGGACTGCGAAGGGGCTGGGGAGATGTTCGGCGTCACCACGCTCGACCTCAACAATATCCCCAAGCGGGACGGGCGGGTCGATTTCAGCGAAGATTTCTTCGGAAAGGAAGCGAAGCTCACGGTCTCCGGTCAGCTCTCGGGCGAGATGTTCGCGCTCGGGCTCGGCGAGATCTACACCTTTGGTCCCACCTTCCGGGCCGAGAATTCCAACACCGCCCGTCACATGGCCGAATTCTGGATGATCGAACCGGAGATGGCGTTCTATGATCTCGACGCGGACATGGATCTCGGCGAGGAGTTTATCCGCTCTCTGGTCACCTACGCCCTTGATCACTGCCGTGAGGATCTGGGGCTCTTCGCGCGTTTCGTGGATCCGTCCCTGATTGCGACGCTGGAAAATATCGCCGCGAACGCGTTCGAGCGTTTGCCTTACGGCGATGCTATCGAGATCCTGCAACGCTCGGGCGAGTCCTTCGAGTTCGAGTCGGCATGGGGCGCCGACCTGCAAACCGAGCACGAGCGCTACCTCACCGAGCGTCATTTCAAGAAACCCGTCATCGTCTATAACTATCCCAAGGACATCAAGGCGTTCTATATGCGGCTCAACGGCGATGAACGTACGGTCGCCGCGATGGATGTCCTGGTGCCGAGGATCGGTGAAATCATCGGCGGCAGCCAGCGCGAAGAGCGCTTTGAGGTGCTCCGGTCGCGCATCAACGACATGGGCTTCGACGAGCGACACTATTGGTGGTATCTGGACTCGCGCCGCTTCGGCAGCGTGCCTCACAGTGGTTTCGGGCTGGGCTTCGAGCGGTTCCTGATGCTCGTGACCGGGGTGACCAACATCCGCGACGTGATCCCGTTCCCACGCACGCCCAAGCACCTAGAGTTTTGAGCGAGGCGTTCGGGTTGAGAAAAGTCATTTCGCCTCGCGCTGCGATCAGTTTTCTGTGGCTTTCGGCCGCGAGCCCTGCAGAACCCTTCGTGGTCCATCCGGATGCGCACGGCGTGCAAAGCATCGACGTAGGCCTCGATAGTTATTCCTACACACCCGATCATCTGGTCGTAAAAGCCGGCCGACCGGTGATCGTAACCCTTCGTAATAGGGCGTTTCTCGTGCCCCATAACCTGGTGCTGACGGATCCACGTGCAGGATTCTATCTCCGGCAAGAGGTCGCCGCGGGAGAGTCCGCGCGCGTGGTCTTCACGCCCAGAAACCTAGGGACCTTCACGTTTTATTGCGATAAGAAGCTTTTGTTCCTCCCTAGCCACCGGGAACAGGGGATGGAGGGGAAGCTAGAGGTGCGTTGAGGAAGATCCCTTATGCCTAAAGACCTGCCACCTAAAAACAACGTTGCCAAGGGATCTGGAACACTATCCGGGTACACCCGTGTTGTCATGTTGCATTGAATTTCCTATGTGCTTACCGCGCCATGAGTTGCCGCTTGCATGCGCGGGGGAGCGGATAAGTGATGAGACTGACGGATGAGATGCGCCCGCCGTTTCACTTTCAACTTGCTGAAGACGTGGCTCAAGTGCGTCTTGACGGTCTTTTCGCTGACACCAAGCTGGCGCGCGATCTCCTTGTTGGTCATGCCTTGGGCGATCCAGGTGACCACTTCCCGCTCCCGCAGCGTGAGGATGGACCATTCCCCTGACAGGCAGTCATCGTGCTCGATGGCGACTTTGAGCGCACGTACCAGGCTCGCGCGGGGCATCCAGATGTCCCCGCTGCGGATGACCTCGATCGCCTTTAGGTAACCTTGGTCGGAGCAGGGTTTGACAAGGAAGCCTCTGGTGCCGTGCAGCAAGGCCTCGGTAACGAAGTTTTCGCTGAAAAAAGCGCCGACCACGAGGGTGAACGTCGCAGGGTTCGCGCGGTGAGCATAGCGCAGGTATTCCATGGTGCGCCAGTCCGGCAGGTCCGCATCCATGATCATCACGTTTGGAGAGGTAGAGTTTAGAATGGCGGGAAGCGCGGCATAGTTCGGGGCGACCCCGACCAAGGTCACCTCTGCGCATCGGGCTAACGCTTCGTGGATCTCCGCGCGGAACACAGGTCTTTCGCTCGCAACCAGCACCCGGACTTTGGCGGCGCTCAGAGCAATCCTTCTCACCAGATCGTCGCCGGCCGGACAGACCACGACAACATCATCTCGCTTATCCATAGCGTTGTCCTCAATTTGTTGGTTGCTTATCACGACGGACCGAAGGAATGCTTCGCACCCCTTGGCTCCATCATGTTGGCCCCTCCACTCCTCAACAGATTATAGCAGCGCCACGCTACCGCGCATAGCCCGGTCAGAGCCGAGCAGCCCGTGCCTCGGCCTTCGACGAGGCCGCCGGGTAGATCGGGGAGGAGTCAGGCTCGGCGTCTCGGAGAAGGCACACGCAGCCCGCTCACCGGGGGCGGCCGAGGCGGAAACCCTCACCCAGTCCCTGCTCGCCGAGAACGCCCGCGATCAAGGGGCCCCGCTCGGACGCTCACTGTGAGGGCGCCCCAGTCCGTGAGAGAGATAACCCTACCGGCTTTCCCAGCCTTGCGTATATATTTCTGGTCGGCGGTTACGAAGACTCCCTTTTCGACCAACGCCAGCGCGTGATAGGCGGCATCGTAGAAAGTGACGCCGTGGGCTTGTGTTAACCCAACGAGCCGGGAGAGCCACCGATCATCCGGCGCGCGTTCTTCCAGACCAAAAGCGATCAAAAGTTGCAGGATCCCGGCAGCGCGTCTCGGGAATCGGCGCGTGAGCAGATTGCCCACTTCATACAACCACAGGGACGGCACCTTCACGACGACCTTTCCGGAAATCACTGCGTCGCGAAGCCGCAATGCCGCATCCAGTCCCTCTTCCCCCGGCGGGTCGGGCAATACCCATTTCAAAATGACCGAAGCGTCCGGAACAACGACTCTCACCGGGGGCGAGCCCGATCTTCACGCAACCAGGTCGCGAGTTCCTGGACCGACATAACGGGCATCCGCGCCCGCAGCGCATCCATCTTGCGGGCCACGCCAGCGCGCCGACGGGCCTTCAGCCAGTCGGCGATCGCCTCATTCACCACGCGACTGCGTTCTCCGGCGGGCACCTGTTTCAAATTTTTCCACAATCCGTCTTCGAGCATGATATTGACACGGTGCGCCATGATTCGGACCTCAGTGTGTATTAGATTACACACTAGGGAAGGTACGGCAACGTGTCAAGCGCGCCGCACATCGCGGGACGGCAATGCCTCGCAGGGTGGGCGTATTATTCTGGTCCGCATTGAAAACGCAGCGTAGGACGAACGCCGACCCCTACCGTACAGTTGACCTACGCGAAATTCGAGCTCCCACCGACAGACGTTGTGACCGAAGGCGCGTAGTCTCGCCTTGGTGAGATCGACGAGCACTGGCTGCTGAGCTTACCCGTGGGTCAATCAGGCCTTTGTGCGGCGGGCCCGGTGCGGGGCGCACTTGCCTGCCCCTCGCCGCCGCGCTTGTCCGTGTGGCTCCCGCTTCCAAACCCTAAAGCAACACTACAGTTCACTGCCGCCGGGCCGAAACCCCTTCGGACCGGAGCGTGCCGTTCACCTTGCCTGGCGTAGGGACACAGTAAAACGCTGGCGTCCCGATGCGTCGGAATTGATTACCATAACCGGAAAGATCTCCCCGCCGAAAAAGGCAAAGCCTGAGCGATCAGGCGGCGCAAAGCCACGGGTCCCGAAGCCTCGGGATCGCCGGGTTGCCGACCGAGGAGCGTGGGACCTTTCCTGCACTTAAAGGAGACTTCCCATGTTCCTGCGACTCTTCGCGCGCCGCGGCGCGCATCCGGCCGGGTGCCGTCCGGCCGAAGTTTTTTCCATTCCGCCACTGATAGCGATTCTGGCTTTGCTGGTGGTGAACCCCGCGCACGCCGGCAAACCGGCGACGGGGGGCGGCACATCGACGTATATCCCGATGTCGCTCGAATACGCCAATTACAATTTCCGGAACTTGTCCGGCGACAGCAGTTGCCTGGGAGAGGACGATGCGCTGGAGTGGAAGGCCAGTGGCTCGCTTAAGCCCGGAGAGAGCTTTAGCTTTACGCCCGAGGTGCCCGCCTGTAGCTACCATCCCGCCGCTATCTCCGCGGTGGTGTCCTGGCAGGGATCGCAGCTGGAGCTCTCCAGCGTGGTGCCCGACAATGACTTCGCCAGTGGGGATCCGGGCCAAAAAGGCGCATGGATCGTCGCGCCCAGCGTAGGGAACACGGCTCAGCTCTGCATGTTCCCGCTTTATGATGCCGCCGGCCTCGATTACACGATTACGGTGACCAACGTGGGCGGCACGGCGGCCGACAACATCGCGCTGGAGGGGCACAGCGACAACGACTGGGCGATCAACTATTACTCTCGGTGTGTGAATGCCGATGCCGACCGTGATGGTTGGAACGACAGCCTGGAGCACTCCATGGCGAACCTGGTGTATCCGAACGGCTATATCAACGGCATATTTCAGCCTTACCTCCTGTGGGGCAGCAACTATCTCCGGGCGGAGGCCCAGACCGCTATTGCCGACGACGAAGTCGACACCTATCCCCCCGACCTCAACGACGATGGCGTCGTGGACGGTCTCGATGTGAACAAGCTCGCCGCGCATCTCGGCGAAGGCAACGGCGTGCCCCTCGAGCAGATCAGCCCGAACGCCGGCGACGCTGGGTTCTACTGGGCCAACACCTTACCCTGGCGGCGCTTTGACCTGGACGGCGACGGCTATGTTTCGGAAACCGATGCCGGGATCGTGGCGAGCCTGGTCGGACA
>JBOIDM010000046.1:0-1990 GCA_050740575.1 Gammaproteobacteria bacterium | reverse complement strand
GGAATCCCTCGTTGAGGCTTTCAGTCCAGATCTCTTTGGTCGGCGTGTCCAGCATGCGAACGGCGATTCGGTGGACTGGTTGAATTTAGATCCAGTATTGTGGTGATAAGAGTAACCGCTTTTCAATTGCCTGAAAACGGAGCGGACGATTCCAGTTCCAGAAAAGTATCACGGATGCGATCGCAGGCCCAATGCAACTCAGTCTCGGTGATGATGAGCGGCGGAGCCAGGGGATCACGCTCTCATGGGTATCTTTGGTGAGGATGCCGTGGGAGGCGAGCCGCATACAGAGGTCCCGTGCCGACAGGCGGCCCGTGTCGATCTCGACACCAATGAATAAGCCCTTGCCGCGCACTGCGCGAATATAGGGGCTTTGCAGCTTACGCAACCGTCCGAGAAAGTACTCTCCCAGCTCGGCGGTGCGCTCCGCGAGACGCTCCTCAATCAGCACGTTTAGCGCTTCGAGGCCGACCGCGGCGGCGAGCGGGTTACCCCCGAACGTGCTGCCGTGGCTCCCCGGCGTGAACACCTCCATCACCTCGCGCCGGGCAAGAAACATCGATACCGGCAGGAAACCGCCCCCGAGCGCTTTGCCGAGCGTGATCCCATCGGCTTGGACCCCCTCGTGCTGGCAGGCGAGCACGCGACCGGTGCGACCGAGGCCGGTTTGGATCTCATCGCAGAGGAGCAACACGTTGTGAGCGCGGCAAAGCTCCGCGCAGTGCTTGAGATAACCCGCGGGCGGCACGACGATCCCGGCTTCGCCCTGGATCGGTTCGACCAAAAACGCCGCCGTGTGGGGATTGATGGCACGCGCGAGCGCCTCGGCATCCCCGTACGGGATGCGCACGAAGCCCGCGGGGAAGGGGCCGAAGTGCTGTTTATAATCTTGCTCCGACGACAGCCCGACCAGCGTGATCGTACGGCCGTGAAAATTACCGTCACAGACGATGATCTCGGCGCGATCCGCGGGCACGCCCTTGACCTCGTAAGCCCAGCGCCGCGCCGCCTTCAGCGCCGTTTCCACCGCCTCGGCGCCGGTATTCATGGGCAAGCCCATGGCGAGTCCGCTAAGCTCGCAGGCACGCTGCACGAAGGGCGCGAGCACCTCGGTGTGAAAGGCCCGCGACACGACCGCCAGCCGTGCCGCTTGGCTGCCCAGGACCTTGAGCAGCCGCGGGTGCGCGTGGCCAAAACTGACCGCCGAGTAGGCGCTCATCATGTCGAGGTAGCGCTTGCCGCGCTCATCCCACACATAGCATCCCTCCCCGCGTGCCAACACCACCGGCAGCGGTTGGTAGTTATGCGCACAGTATGCACGCTCCAGTTCGATGACCGATGGCATACGCTTACCTGCTCCAACAGGCTGCTAAGAGGTCAATCACTAGCCGGGCAGTCTTGTTCTTGCGATCATGCAAGGGGTTAAACTCGGCGATTTCGACCAACACCGGTTGCGGCGCGAGCCGTCGTAGTCCTTCCACTAAGGCGAGGCCCCGCAGGCCATTCCGCGCCGGAGTACCAACCCCGGGCGCGTCCTCGGGGTCAATTGCATCGAGATCGATGCTAAGCCCGACGACGGCGGTGCCGCAGGAGACGATCGCGAAGGCCTCGCCCAGGCTCCGCATAAGGCCCCGCGCCCGCACTTCGTCCATCGTGATCACCCGCACCCCAAGGCAGTGCAGCAATTCCGCCTCCTCGGGCTCGTAGCTGCGTACGCCCACAAGACAGACGTTCTCAGGGCGCAGCTTGGCGCCAGGGTAGAGCAGATCCGTAAGCTCAGGCGGCCCGAAGCCAAGGAGGATGGCGAGCGGCATGCCGTGCAGGGCGCCGCTCGGGCTGGTCGCGGGGGTATGACTGTCCATATGGGCATCGATCCAAACGAGGCCCAAGGGCCCGCGTAACGCCGATGCAGCCGCGCTCCAGCTCGCTATCGCGCAGGAATGATCCCCGCCGATGACCGCGACACGCCGGCCGTTCTGCAGTGCATGCC
>JBOIDM010000045.1:0-2484 GCA_050740575.1 Gammaproteobacteria bacterium | reverse complement strand
GGGTGGTTTTCCGTTGATGAGAAAGGTGTAGGTGTAGCCCGTGACATCGGCGATGTCCGTGGGATCCATGCGCATGCGGCCCCACTCGAGCCGATCGGATATCGTCGCCCCCCAGCCCTTAGCCGCGACGTCGCGGAAGAAGTCGGAGGCCGTTCGCTTGTTGAAATTGTAATACCCGCTTTGCTTTTTCAGCTTGGCGTAGACCGTCTCTGGATCCTCGTCGGTCCAGTCCGTAAGCATAACCACGTAGTCACGATCGTAGCGGTAGGTTTCGCGCCGGGCCGGTTCGATGATGATAGGTGCATACACCCCTGCTTGCTCCTGGAACCCGGCATGGCTGTGATACCAGTACGTACCGCTCTGCTTGACGGGAAAGCGGTAGGTGAAGGTCGCACCGGGCGCGATCGCATCGAAGCTGATCCCCGGCACCCCGTCCATAGCGGCGGGTAGGATGATCCCATGCCAGTGGAGGGACGTCGGCTCGTCGAGGCGGTTGGTCACGCGGATCCGCACCTCTTCGTGCTCGCGCCAGCGGAGCGCCGGGCCGGGCACGGACCCGTTGATCGTCGGGACCACCTTATCCCGGCCTGTCAGGTTAATCGGCTTTTTTTCTATGACGAGGTCGTATTCGCCCCCATATGCCAGACCGATCAGTCCGCACGCGCCGGCTAGAATCACGCCTATCCGCTTCGCGGTTATGGTCTCTATTTTTCGCGCTCCACGACGTAGCCGGCGAGGCGCTGAAGCAGCTTGCCGGCCGATCCGAGACCGGAAATGGCGGCTAATGCCTCGTTAAAGAGTTCCGCGGCGGCTCGCCGGGCGCCGTCCAACCCGAGGAGGTTGGGGTAGGTCGGTTTATTGCGCGCCATGTCTGACCCTTGGGGCTTGCCGATGACCTCCGTGTGTCCTTCGACATCCAGGATATCGTCTTGGATCTGAAAGGCGAGCCCCACGCATTTTCCGTAGCGATCGAGCCGCTCCAAGATTTCCGGATCCACGTCGGCTTGGGACAGGGCGCCTAAACGCACGCTCGCGCGTATCAAGGCTCCGGTCTTATGAATATGCATGTTTTCGAGCTCGGCGATGTTAAGCGTCTTGCCTACCGCGGCGAGGTCCAGCGCCTGTCCGCCCGCCATTCCGCGCGATCCGCTGGCCGTCGCAATGGTGTCGATCATCCGCAGCCTTTGTTCGGCGCCGACGCGAATGTCCTGATCCTGTGCGAGCACATGAAAGGCGAGCGCCTGGAGCGCGTCTCCGGCCAGAATGGCCGTGGCCTCATCGTAGGCCTTGTGGCAGGTGGGACGCCCGCGGCGAAGATCATCGTTGTCCATGGCCGGAAGATCGTCGTGTACCAGGGAATAGGCATGCACCAGCTCCACGGCGCAGGCCGGCCCATCCAAGGCTGCGCGGTCGACACCCAAAGCGGTACCCGCTGCGTAGACGAGGAGCGGGCGGATGCGTTTACCGCCACCTAGAACGGCGTAGCGCATGGCGCCGTGCAAGCTGGCCGGAACCTTATGAGCCGGCGGCAACCACCGCTCCAGGGCTAGCTCCACGGCCAGGCGGAATTGCTCGATTGACGCGCGGACCGTCACAGGTGTCTTAACGGCCCATCACTAGCCCGCCGGTAGCAACAACGCCATCATGGGCATTCACGACTCGTCATTGTTGCCGGGGCCAGGCGCAAACGGTGCCAGTTGCTGAGTAGCGTTTTTCTCAAGAAGAATCTTAACCCGTTGCTCGGCTTCACCGAGCGCTTTCTGGCAGGCTCTTGTTAACGCCACCCCCCGCTCGAAGTGCTTTAACGACTCATCGAGGCTAAGCTCGCCCGTCTCCATCTTGTTGACCAGGGACTCTAACTCTCGGAGCGCCTGCTCCAAATCAAACCCAGTGTTTTTGCGCGCCACGCCCTATCCTCCCGGTGTGTAACGGTAAACCACCGAAAATTCGGGGTCAATCTACAACGCGCTGATTCAGGATCGATGCCAGCAGTCGCTCTCGTTTCGTTTGACATTAAGGGGGGTAGACCCTAGACTCCTAGATACACTTAGACTTAGTCTAAAACATACGGCAAGCAAATTTGTGGAGGAGACATGAGCAACCAAGAACACCGCACGGTCACCACCAGCGACGAGCCGTCAACAGCGAAGTGCCCGGTGATGAGCGCCGCGCACCAAGCTGTTGGGATCACGGCGAACCAGCACTGGTGGCCCGAGAGCTTGAACCTGAGGATCCTCCGCCAGAACCATCCGCAGGCGAACCCGATGGGCGACGGCTTCGACTACGCCAAGGCGTTCAACAGCCTCGATTTCGATGCGCTGGCGAAGGACGTCGACGCGCTGATGACCCAGTCGCAAGACTGGTGGCCGGCCGACTACGGCCACTACGGACCGCTCTTCATCCGGATGACCTGGCACGCCGCGGGCACGTACCGCATCGCGGATGGCCGGGGTGGCGGCGGCACCGGCGCGCAGCGCTTCGCCC
>JBOIDM010000044.1:0-3357 GCA_050740575.1 Gammaproteobacteria bacterium | reverse complement strand
TTACCGACTAAAATAAAAAGCCCCGGCTCTCGGGGCTATGGTAGCGGGGGCAGGATTTGAACCTGCGACCTTCGGGTTATGAGCCCGACGAGCTGCCAGACTGCTCCACCCCGCAATGGTCGGACCGCTGATGATAGGGATCTGAAGCGCTTTTTTCAAGTGCGTTCGGGCAAATGGAGCGGCCCGCCCGCACCGCCAACCCGGGTAACTGTGGCGCGGACAGCTTCCCGGACGCTTTCGGCTTATAATCGAATCCAACGAGCAGCTGAACGAGGAGGCTTTATGTACACGCGCCCCCCGGCCGTCGCGGGACAGTTTTATCCCACCGATCCGATGGAGCTGAGGCGGATGATCGGCGCTTATCTGGGGACACAAGAGGCCGTCTCCCAAGTCCCTAAAGCCCTGATCGCACCCCATGCCGGCTACATTTATTCCGGAGCCGTCGCGGGATCGGCCTATGCCTGCCTTGCGGATGGGAGCGCGCGTATTCGCCGGGTCGTGCTCTTAGGACCGGGGCACCGGGTTCATGTCCCCGGCCTCGCGTTGCCGAGCGCCCAAGGCTTCGCGACCCCCTTGGGGGAGGTCGCGCTCGACTCGGGCGCCATTCGGAAACTGGCGGTATTCCCGCAGGTCAGCGTGATGGATCGGGCGCATTCCCTTGAGCATAGTCTCGAGGTCCAGATCCCGTTCCTACAAATGGTCCTGGAGCAATTTACTATCGTGCCGCTGGTGGTGGGCGGCGCCGCGCCGGAGGACGTCAGCGCCGTCATCGAGGCACTGTGGGAGGGGGCCGAAACTCTCATCGTCGTCAGCTCCGACCTCAGTCACTACCACGACTATGAAACGGCGCGGGAAATCGATCGCGCGACGGCCGCCGCGATCGTGAAGGGCACGACCCTTCTTAGCCCGGAGCAGGCGTGCGGGTGTGCGCCTATCAACGGCTTACTCCATTTCGCGCGCAAGCATATGCTTAGCGTCGTCGCGCTCGATGTGCGCAATTCGGGCGACACCGCCGGCCCGCGGGATCGTGTCGTCGGCTATGGCGCCTTCGCGCTCTATGCGCCTAGCGGATCCCTTCCCTTGGGTCCGGAAGACCGGCAACTACTCTTAGACGCCGCCTCTCGCTCTATCGCGCGAGGCTTCGAGAACGGTGGCGGCGCGACGATTAACAGCGGAGATTATCCGCAACGGCTGCGCGTCCACCAGGCCTCGTTCGTGACCTTAAAGGCGCACGGCCGTCTGCGCGGGTGCATCGGCACTCTGGAAGCCCACCGACCCCTGGTCGCGGACGTGGCCGAAAATGCGCGTGCGGCAGCTTTCGGCGATCCGCGTTTCCGGCCCCTCAGCCCCGAGGAGTGCGCAAACCTCTCCGTCCACATCTCGGTATTAAATGCGCCCGTCGCGTTAAATTTCAAATCCGAAACCGAGCTCTTAAATCAACTCGCTCCCGGTGCCGACGGGGTGCTCCTCCAGCAACACGACCGGCGGGCGACGTTTTTACCCGCGGTCTGGGAGTTGCTCCCGGGACGCGCGGAATTTCTGCGCGAATTGAAACGGAAAGCCGGAATCGCTGAAGATGCCGATCCAGAAACCCTAGAGGCCTGGCGCTATACGGTGGAATCCTTTGCAACCCAGTACAGCGTTTCCTGAGATACGTTTTCGCCTCGCGCTGGCCGTTGCTTGCTCTCGGCTTTCATCCCCGGGTATGACGCGGGGCCGGGCTCCTGGGTCGGTTGCTAATAGAACCTGCAGTGCTCCCAGGCTAGCGAAGTCTTGACGATGAACTCCAGGTCATCGTAGCGCGGGTGCCACCCCAAGACAGCCTTGATGCGATCGGCGCCGGCTACGAGCACCGGCGGATCGCCCGCGCGCCTGGGCTCCTCCCGCACGTTGAGACGCTCGCCGTGGATCTTCTCGATGGCGCGAATGACCTCCCTCACGCTGTAGCCGTGTCCGTACCCGCAGTTTAGGATTTCCGGCTCGCCGCCACGCTCAAGATAATCGAGCGCCCGCAGGTGGGCGCAAGCGAGGTCATCCACGTGGATGTAATCCCGAATGCCGGTTCCGTCCGGGGTGGGATAGTCGGTGCCAAAAATAGAGAGCGCGGCGCGCTTACCGAGCGCGACCTCGGCGGCGACTTTGATCAATAACGTCGCCTCGCGCGTCGACTGCCCGATACGGCCCTCTGGATCCGAGCCCGCGACATTAAAATAGCGCAAGATCACGTAGCGAAGCCGGGAGACTGCCGCAGTATCGCGCAGCATCCATTCACTCATGAGCTTCGATGTCCCGTAAGGGTTGATCGGGCAGGTTGGAGTGTCTTCGTACGCCAGCGGCGCCGTGAGAATGCCATAGACCGCGGCGGTGGAGGAAAATACAAATTTCGTTACACCCGCATGCGCGCAAGCCTCCAATAAGGCGCGCGTCTTACAGGTGTTGTTGCCGTAATATTTCAGGGGATCACGGACCGATTCGGGCACGACGGTATGGGCGGCAAAATGCATGACGGTGTCAATGCGGTGTTCCTGGAGAACGCGATCCATCAGGCTTCGATCGCCGACATCGCCGGCGATAAAGATCCCGTGCACAACGGCCTGCTCGAACCCGGTAGACAGATCGTCCACGACCACGACCGCCCGGCCGCTCTCCCCCAGTTGGCGCACGACGTGACTGCCGATATAACCGGCCCCGCCGGTCACAAGCACCGGTTTCATGGCTGCTTTGGCGAACCGGCGCTTGGGGATTCCACGCCGTCTCCAGGGCTAGCTCCCGCGCCTTCAAGCCCGCGGCCGACAGCCCCGGAAAAGGGTACGTCCTTGAGCGAGCGCGTATCCTCGACGAGTGCGCTCATAGGAATAAAACGCTGCCACGCGAACCAGCCGATCACCGCGACGGCGAGAAAAAAGCCGAGCGTCAGCGCCAGCGCTGCGGCGCCCGGTTTGGCGACAAACTCGGTGTCCCGCGCCGCCCTGCGCACGTGCTTGGTTCTCACTTTGATCTCGCCGCCGGCGTAGGCGGCGAGCATGGACTTATCGGCGAGAATATTGATCCTGCGCAAAAGCCCCTTGGAATAACGCGTGAGACTTCGAATCGCGGCGCGCGTGAATATCCCCATCCCCTTATAGCCGCTCGCGCGCAGCCGGCTACTTAGATAGTCCCGCACCTCGACAATCGAAAACGGATGCAAATAAAAGCTGTAGGTGATGCGCTCTTTCAGTTGCCGGATACGCGGATTCATCAAGGATTCATCCAGCTCCGGTTGTCCGAACAAAACGATCTGCAACAATTTCTCATCCTGCGTCTCCAAGTTACTTAACAAGCGGATCTCTTCCAGGGTTTCGAGCGGCATGCTCTGGG
>JBOIDM010000043.1:0-9361 GCA_050740575.1 Gammaproteobacteria bacterium | reverse complement strand
GATCCCTTCATAGGCATCGTGAGCGATAGCTGGAACACGCGCTGGGGACGGCGCAAACCCTGGATCGCCGCCGGCGCGCCCCTGTTCATGCTTTCGCTGTGGATGATCTTCGCGCCGCCGCCGGGGGCGACGTTCGAATACCTTTTAGGCTGGACGTGCGTGTTCTTTATCTCGTTCACGCTCGTGGATCTTCCTTACAAAGCGTGGGGAGCGGAGCTCTCCACGGACTACTCGGAACGCTCGCGCGTGACGGCCTGGCGGGAGTCCTTCGGCTTCGCCGGCCAATTGGTGTTTGTCTTGCTATTGATGCTGCTGGAATCTTTAGGCCAGCACGAACCGGCCACGCAGTTGAAGGCCATTGCCCTGGCCGTGATCGTGACGCTGCCGCCACTGCTCATCTTTGCGTTCAAGACGGTCCCCGAGCGCCCCCCGGATACGCTCGCGGGCGAGTGGCCGCGGGGTTCCGCAGGCCTCATGCTGGTGGCGCGAAATCCCGCGTTCGTGCGCATGGTGATCTCCGTCGTTCTGTTCGTCTCCGGGCTCATCGTACAGGCGACACTGCATAAGATCGTCCTGGTCCACGTCACCGAAACCCCGCACCTCTTCGCTGCCATGCTGTTGCTCGAAAACATCGCCACCATCGCGCTGGTGCCGCTTTGGATCCGGATCTCCGATCGCATCGGCAAACACCGCGCCTTGTGTCTGGCGGCCCTTTGGGTAGGAATATGGAGCCTGCTCCTGCCTCTCTACGGGCAGGGCGAAGGCTGGCCGCTCATCGTGGTACTCGCGATCCGCGGCAGCAGCTTCGCGTCCATCCTGTTCCTCGCGAATTCCATCGCCGCCGATGTCGTCGATCACGACACCGTGACCTCGGGCCGGCAGCGCACCGGCCTCTATTTCGCCATCTGGGCGATGACCTATAAATGTGCCATCGCCCTCGGGGTCTTATTCGCGACCGTAGTCCCGGCGTACTTCGGCTTCGAACCCGCCGATGCGAGCACGCACACCCCAAGCTCCGAATTCGCGCTCATGGCGGTCTACGGCTGGTTGCCGGGCGTGCTGATGGCGCTCGGGGCCCTATTTCTTTGGAATTTTCCGATCGACCAAACCCGGCAACGCGCGCTCCGCGCCCTCATCACGGAGCGCGCGCTCGACTGAGACCCTCGGTTGACCGGGGCAGCACCCCTCAGTACCATGCTGTTCTCGCGTACCGGACAATTCTTGGTGCTCCAGACACAAGGGAACTTTTCTCGCCTCGTTTCAGAATGAATGGCGCCATTTTTGCGCAATGAACGATGCCGAGGTGCTCTGCACGCTGGATGATGGACGGCGCGCGCTGCAAGTCGCGCTCGCAGCCACGCAATCGGCAGCGCTCGCCCTTCCACCGCACGGCCGACGGCACAATCTGGGGGTTTCTCGCCGAAGCGCTGATCCTGCCGACCGGCCTCATTAGCGCCGCATATCTGACCCGCGCGTTCGGGCCCGACGGCTACGGACTGTTTTCGCTCGCCGCGGCGCTGACCTCATTTGCCGGCGGGATTGCAACCTCCCTGTTCGCGCGCGGTTCCATCAAGCTGGTGAGCGAGGCGAACGACTGGCAACCCGTTGCGACGACCATCGTGCGTATGCATTTTGCCTGCGGTGTCGCAACCACGCTCATCGTGATCGTGTTTGCGCGTCCGATCGCGGTTCTGCTCGAAGAGCCGCGGCTCGCTTTTTATCTATACCTCTTTTCGCTCGAACCGTTGTTATTCGTGCTCGCGCGCGCACACCGCAGCGTTTTGATCGGGATCGGGAGATTCCGCGAGCAGGCGGTGCCGATTGCCCTACGCTCGGTGACGAGGCTGCTGCTCATGATCGTGCTCGTTGAATCGGGGCTCTCGATTTCCGGCGCCGTGCTGGCGATCGCCGGCGCCAGTTTGATCGAGCTTGTGATCTATCGCGGTTACATCCGTTTGCAGTTCATCCCCGCTTCCACGTATCCAGCAAGCCGGTTGTGGAGTCAATCGACGCCGATATTCTTTTCTGCGATTTGTCTTGCGCTTTTCAGCCGCATCGATCTGTTCGCTATCACCTCGCTCGGCCTGCCCACCCTAGAGGCCGGCTACTACGGTGCGGCGCAGAACCTGTCGATCATCCCGGGACTCTTCACAGTCTCGTTTACCCCACTCCTGCTTTCAACTTTGAGCACGATGTTGAAGAACGGCGAGCACGAAAATGCGCGCATCATGTCGCGCGACGCGATGCGCCTCGTATTCGGGATGCTGCCGTTCGTGGCGGTGGCATCCGGTGCGGCGCACGAGATCGTCACCCTCATCTTCGGCGCGCGTTTCGCGCCTGCCGAGCCTATCCTGGCCTGGCTGCTATTCGGCAAAGTCGCGGCCGTCATGATTTCGATCGCCACGGTCATCATGATTATCGCCAACCGGCCGGGGTTGAGCTTCGCACTCGCCGCGCCGATGCTCGCGCTGGCCACTGCCGGGCACGTCCTGCTCATTCCAATTTTCGGTTCGTTGGCTGCGGCATGGGTCACGACCTCGCTCGAAATCGCGGGCGCGCTCGCAGCGCTGATCATCGTGTATCGCGTGCAGTGCGCGTCTGCGCCAATGGCAACCGTCACACGCACGCTCGTCATCGGGGGCGCGGCCTGGCTCGCCGGGGCGCTCGTGCCCGCGCCCGGATTCTGGGTGATCGCCAAACTCGCTTTGGTGGCCCTCGCGATCGTCGCGGGCTATGGGCTGCTTGGCGAATTCAGCGCTAGGGAGATCGCGTGGGGACGTGCGATGCTGCGCTTGCCCGAGCGACCGTGAGCGGGGCTATCGCCCTCATCACGCAACGCGCACCGACCAAGACCCTCGGTTGACCCGTGCGGCACCCCTCAGTACCATAGCCTGATTCCCCGGTAGCTCAGTCGGTAGAGCGGGTGACTGTTAATCACTAGGTCGGCGGTTCGAGCCCGTCCCGGGGAGCCATAGAATCAATAAGTTGCTGCATAACCCGCCTGCCTTGTCCTGAACTGCGGGGCACTAGTGGGGCACTCACGTGCAACAATCCACAACAAAACGGCTTGTAGGCTGTTCAATTCTGGGTAGTGTCTCAGCTTGAAGTTCCGCTATCGGCCGAGGCTGTGTAAAAACGTGAAATGATGGTATGCTGATCGGACGTACAACCTATACGGCAGATCCATGAAGCGTTTTGTTGAAGGTGAAGACCGGACCCAGAGCACATTGTTCCCCGAACGGCTCGATGACTATATCAGCGAGGAGAATCCGGTCAGGGTCATTGAGGCGTTCGTCGATGAACTCGATCTCAAAGTGCTTGGATTCGAGGGTATCGAACCACGTACGACCGGTCGTCCTGCCTATCATCCCTTGACTCTGCTAAACCTCTATATCTATGGCAACTTAAACAAAGGAGTTCTTATGAAAGCGCTTTTGCTCACAGCCTTGATGATCGCCCCCTTCGCCTCGTCCGCCGCGAGCTCTAACAGCTGCGTCCTCAGAGGCAAAGCCGGCGTGAAGTATGAAACAGTGCAAGAGATCATCTCCATCGCCAACGCCAAGTTAGCCAGCCGGCGAGCTGAAATCGAAGCCAACTATCGTGAAGAGATAAGCAAATTGCACTGCGATACCTGCGCTGAAGCGGCCAATCGCCTGGTCGTGGGGCGCGACGGAGCCATGGATGCCTCTGTGGACGACTGGCGCGCCGAGCTACAAGATCAATGCCGCGTTAAAGGCTGCCAAGTTATTTGCGAATAGTTATTTCTGCGCAAGACCGGGCACGCTACGCCGACGCGGAAGACGAGGCGCACCTTGTCGGGCCCTCTATTTTGTCAAGCTCAACAGCCGATCGAGCTTGCCTCGATCGAGAAAGCGCCGGTCGATAAAACGCAGGTGGACCTTGGCCAAAAGGTAGCCCGCCAGGGCGATAGCCGCTTTGATCGCGAAGCTGCGCGCCTCTTTTTGCGGAAACAGCCATTTCAATGCCGGCACGAGCAAGCCCGCGGCAAACAAAAGGATCGCCATGACCAATGCGCCCCCCGTAAAAGAAAACAGAGTCTGGTCCCAAAGCACCCACAGCAAGAGGCTCAATGCCAGTGCAGCCGTTGCGCCAATAAGCGAGGCCGCCCGTTTAAGTTCCGGCACCAGCCGCCAGGCCTTAAAAAAGCCCGAGGACGCGACCTCCAGTTGCAGTTCCAGGTCGATGCGCCGCGGATCGGCTTGGGCCGGTAGTGCTAGGATCGGCTCCAATGCGCGGAAGCGCCATTCACCGCCGGGGGCGTGGATGTCGTATCCACCCCAGGTTCCCGGCTTGCCGTCCTTGGCGTGCTGCTCCTGCAGCAACTCGAATTCGCGCCTGCTTATCAAGTAGCCGCTGGCCATGAGGGCATAGGCCTCCACTTCGGTAAAGGAATCCAGATCGGTGCGTATGCCTGCGATCTTGGCCTGCAGGTCCCTATCTACACCGTAGGAGGTCCGGTTCCCCTTCGTAGAAAGCTGCGGTGTCGGATCCTGGCAATTTATCCAATCCAAGGGCGCCGATGCCAACTCCTTCTTCGTATGCACGAACAACAAGCCCTCTAGAGCCCTGCTGTCCAACCTTGCCCGCAAGTCCTGATATTCGGTCTCCCGTACCCGGTCTTGCAGTATGGAACTGGTCCGTAGCAACACTCCGGCTGGATGGTCGGAGGGGTTTTTCACGTCGCTCATCTGGCCCGAGGCGTCACTGCACAAAATCAAGGTACAACCCTCGTCCAAAAGCCCAGCGACACCCTGATTGTCATGCACGCCCCCGTCCACCAACTGCACTGTGCGCTCTGGGTAAAGCTCCGAGATGACCAGCGGCTCGAAGAGGCCGGGCACGCAAGCTGAAGCCGCCACTGCATAGCCCAAACGATAGCTCTTCAAGCCTTCGCGGGGCGCCTCCTTATAATAGACGCGGCGGTAACGCTCATTGACGTCTATTTCCTCCCCCAGGAGTCCGGGCGGCTCGCCCATCCAGCTTGCGGTAAAATGCCAATTGTGGCCTGAATTGAGCGAGGTCGTGTTGAGCAAGAATACCGGCACCCTCGCCCGCCGCCGCCAGTTGGAGAACTTGGGCTTGAAAGTCTCAGGCGCTCTTTCTCCCTCGGGCCGCACCAAGAGCTGCGGCAAGGTCCTGGGACCAGAGGACCGCCCATCGTCGATGCGGGCATACAGCTCCGACTCATAAAGCTCGCCCAAACGGTGGCTGCGGGAATAGGTATTGGTGAAAAGCATGCGCAGGTTATCTGTCAAGTCATCGAAAGCCCGCATGCGGATATTCTTTTGCACACCCTCCAGAAATCGCTCCTGCACGCGCCTGACGATATCGATGTAGTCCTGGCGGGTGATTGTGGGATCCGGCTTGGATTCCAGCAGCTTTTGCACCTCCAGGTAATAGTGCGCGCCCAGAATGCTCCCGCCTGAGACCGTGGAAAGCGCCTCCACGCCCCGCAGCGCGTCCATTTCAGCGAGCCGCGCCATGACGCCCAAGTGGAAGAACGAGGCGCGGAATCCACCGCCCGACAGCGCAAGTCCAACCTTGCCCCGAAAGCAGGAAAGAGCGCGTTCGGTGTCTTCGCCCAGCAGTGCGGAGAGCGCCTGCCAGGCAGGATGCCAAGTCGAACGGCTGCTCCCCTCGGCGGGCGCTTCAACGCCTTGCAATCGAGCCAGTGAAACCAGTTGTTTGAAGGTCGTCTGTTTTTCCCATTCCCTCGCGTCGAGATTTGCGGCCCTGGCTAGCCACTGCCCGGCTTCGTCATAGTTCTGCAGGCCGAAATGGATCTCCGCCAAGGTGACCACATACCAGTATTGTTCACCCAAGCCCGGGTCCTGCTCCGCAGCCTTAGGCAGCTCCGCTAACATGCGTTCGCGCAAGGCTATGGCTTGCTGGCGTAGCGGGTCGGCTTCGACCGCCGGCGTCCGGCTCCGCTGGGCGATGCGTTCCGCTCTCGAGGTCAACAGATCAAGGACGTACGCGGCATTGATGCCGCCGTATCCCAGATCCTGCTGGGGATTGCGTTCGGCGGCCGCCCGATAGAAGGATAAGGCCTCATAAAGGTATTCGAGCTGTCCTTCATGCTCCCACAGGCGCTTGTATACCGCGCCGCCCAGTGCCAGGGTTTCCGCGTCTGCATTGGAGGGATCGCGCAGTCTTATTTGTTCGAGTAATTCCAGAGCCTCCGCCAGGCGTCTGGCGGGCAGGAGCTCTTCATCTTTGTAAGTGCATAACGCCAGTTGCTGAACTATCCAATCGTCAACCGGGCCGATTTCTCGAGCCCGGACTAGAAGCCTTCTGGCCAGACCAAACTCCAGCTCGCCTTTCAGAGCCTTGATGATTTTCTTCAACTCGTCCCGCGCAGGAAAACCGATTTCCCCTGCAATCATTTGGTAGATCATTTTCACGTGCGACGTCCTCCCGCTTACCGCTGATTATCAGGTCGGGCCCTTTGCCTTCCGGTCAAGTGCTGCGGCGATCTCCTCGCTCCAGGCTATCCCTTCGCCCCGCTTGTCTCTCGCCCCCCGGATCAACCCAAGGTTACGTGCGGTGGTTTCGGGTTCCCACGACTCCCGCACGGCCGCGAGGGCATCCGCTAGAGCGTTTGTCGCGCCGTCTTCGTCCTTCGCGAGCACCGCAAGCTCTAAACGCGTGGCGTGGTCCCAATAATCGGGCTTGCCGGAGGCGATGCGCCGATCGACGGCATAAGCGACGACGGGCAGCAGTTTCTCGCGCCTTGGGTCGGGCGGCTCGGCAAGCTCCATGAGCGTCACGGCGTTGATGCCGGGATAGGCGTCGCGCCAGTCAGCCTCGAAGCCTTTGAGATAAGCGTCGATGGCTTTCCTGAGTAATCCTTTGGCGAGCATGCTTTCCCCGGCGTTCGCAGCCGCCTCCCAACGGTCTTTGTAAACACGGCCGAGTATGCCGTAGGTCTCGCTGCTCGGGCCGCGTTTTGCGATGACCTCGAGCAGGACTTTCTCCGCCTCATCACCGCGGCCCGCGCGGTTCAAGGCCAGCCCTAACTGCTCTTGCACCATCACCGTGGCGGCAAGCGGCGGCGACATCTTCGGCACCAGATCTATCATCTCCTCCCAACCTTTGACGGCCCGGTAGGATAGAAAGAGATCGATGACGACCCCCGATTCCGTATCCGCCATCGTTGCGCGCTCGCCGATCTCACGCTCGACCGCGCGCACGGCATCCAAGCCCTGCTTGCGGGCGTCCGCCAGGCGCTTCTTCGCTTGCTCCGAATACGCGACGCGGTCGCGGAACACATCCGTCTTAAGGCGTTGGATATCGGGGAAGCCTTCGACGAGCTGAAACACGGGGCTATCGGTAGGCTGTTTGCGCGCCTCGTTGAGGCGTTCGGCAAGCGTCGAGGTGACCCCCGCCACGTTGCCGGGTTTGCCATCCGCGCCGATTTCATAGGGTATGGCGCGTAACGGCGCGACGTCGAAGGGAAGCTGGCCGGTATCCTTGGCAAAAAGCAACACCGTGGAAGCCGGCCGCACGGCGTGGCGTAGTCCCAGCTCATAGAACACGTTCGCATTCGCCGTAGTAAGATCGGCGACCGCGTATTCACACAGTATGAGCCGTTCATACATCGGCTTGTGGATGATGCCTCCGGCCATCTCCTCATCGGCGCGTATGGGTTCCAGCTCCGCCGCCTTGATCGCAGGTGCGATCAGATCGCGATAGACCGCATCAAAATCAATCATCTTTCCGGCAGTGGTCGGTTTCTGCCCGAAAGGCATGAGCACGAAACAGAGGGGTTTAGCCATGGTTACCTCCCGGTCACATCCTTTCAGCAGACCTCATGACTCGCCGGTCCGAGGCGAAGCCTCGCTACACCACGCTTAAAACAAACCGACGACCTTACCCTGATCGTCGATATCGATCTTCTCGGCGGCCGGGACTTTCGGCAGACCGGGCATGGTCATGATATCGCCGCAGATCATGACGATGAATTCGGCGCCGGCCGAGAGCCTGACCTCGCGGATGTTGATCACGTGACCGGCCGGGGCGCCCCGCGCCGCAACGTCGGTCGAGAATGAGTATTGAGTCTTGGCCACGCACACCGGATAGTGCCCGTAGCCGTCGTCTTGCAGCTTCTGGATCTGGGCCTTCACCTTGGCGTCCGCCGCGATTCCCTGCGCGCCATAGGTCTTGGTCGCGATCGCATGGATCTTGTCCCACAAGGGGGCCGAGTCCTCGTACAAGAAGCGGAAATTGCTTTGGCCCTTGGCGATCAATTCCACCACCGTGTACGCCAACTCCTCGGCGCCCTTGCCGCCCTCGGCCCAATGCCGCGCGAGCACGACCGGCGCGCCGTGCCCCGCCATTTTGGTCTTGACCGATTCCACCTCGGCCGGGGTGTCCTGGGTGAAGTGATTGAGCGCCACGATACAGGGCAAACCAAACTGTGTGCTTATGTTGGACACATGCCGCTCGAGATTCGTGAGTCCCTTCTCGAGCGCACCGAGGTTTTCGGCGTTCAAGGATTTTAAATCCACCCCCCCGTGGTACTTGAGCGCGCGGATGGTGGCCACGATGACCACGGCGTCGGGCCGCAAACCGGATTTCCGGCACTTGATATCGACGAATTTTTCCGCGCCGAGATCGGCGCCGAATCCGGCCTCGGTCACCACAGAATCGGAGAGCTTGAGCGCCGTCTTGGTGGCGATGACCGAATTGCAGCCGTGAGCGATGTTGGCAAAGGGCCCGCCGTGGATGAAGGCCGGATTGTTCTCGAGGGTCTGGGCCAGGTTCGGTTTCAGCGCATCCTTCAGCAGCACCGTCATGGCCCCGTGGGCCTTGAGCTCGCGCGCGCGCACCGGTTGTTGTTCGCGGGTGTAACCGACCACGATATTACCCAGCCGTTGTTTGAGATCCTCGATGGAAGTCGCGAGACAGAAGATCGCCATGACCTCCGAGGCCACGACGATGTCGAAACCGTCCTGGCGCGGGAAGCCGTTAGCGGGACCGCCGAGGGCGACGGTGATGTCGCGCAAGGCCCGATCGTTCATGTCCACCACCCGCCGCCAGGCGATCCGGCGCGCATCCAGCCCCAGCGCGTTGCCGTGATGGATATGATTGTCCAGCATCGCCGCTAAGAGATTGTTGGCGAGGCCGATCGCATTGAAATCGCCGGTAAAGTGCAGGTTAATGTCCTCCATCGGCACCACCTGGGCATAGCCGCCGCCCGCCGCCCCGCCTTTCATCCCGAAGACCGGTCCGAGCGAGGGCTCACGCAGACAAATGCAGGCTTTCTTCCCGAGGCGATTCAACGCATCCCCGAGTCCGACGGTGGTCGTGGTCTTACCTTCGCCGGCCGGGGTCGGGG
>JBOIDM010000042.1:0-14853 GCA_050740575.1 Gammaproteobacteria bacterium | reverse complement strand
GCGTATGGAAACCACGGGCCCTTCGAGTGCGAGCGGCGGCACGATGGCGTTCACACGCGATCCGTCCTGCAAGCGCGCGTCGACCATCGGGCAGGACTCATCGATGCGGCGCCCGACGCGCGACACGATCCGGTCGATGATGTTGAGCACATGCCGGTTGTCGCGGAAGTTAGCGCTGGCTTTTTCAAGCTTGCCGCCGCGCTCGATATAAATCGAATCAAACCGGTTGACCAAGACGTCGGTCACGGCCGGATCGGCGAGCAGGGGTTCGAGCGGTCCCAAACCGAGCACCTCGTCCTCTATCTGTTTGACGATGCGCTGGCGCGCGAGTGCTTTGAGGGGCACGGACTCCTCGTTCATGAGCCGCTGCGTCACCTCGCGCAACTCGGCTCTGGCCTGCTTTTCCTCGATCGTCGTGATCAATGTGAGATCGACGACTTCTAGCAGGCGCTCGTGGATACGGTGCTTCCACTGCTGCTCCTGCATATGGTTGCGCTCGTCGGATGCGGCCGCACCGTCGCTGGACGCAGGGCTTTCCATTCCATGTCCGTTGCGCGCCTGCGTGTTCGAGAAACGTTTAAAGGCTTCCATAAGCTACTCCGTTATCTAGGGAGAAGTTGCGCGAAGAGGTTCTGAAACCGGCGTTTCGATGGGGCTTCTTCGGCGCCGGCAAGTTTTCTAGCGATCTCCACAAAGGACTTGGTGATGGTCGCGGTGCGAGCCGACTCATAGAGCGGCATACCGATATTGATCGCTTCGGAGACATTCGCGTAGTCGTTAGGAACCAGGTAAACGGCCCCCGGGTTGGTCGAGGCCGTGATATCTTCGAGCGACACCGCGTTCTTCTTGTCATAGCGGTTGACCACGATCTGGACTCGGTCGGCCGGCAGCGCCAGCTCGCGCGTAATGAGCTTCACCATGCGCTTGGCGTCGCGCACATGGGTGATGCTCTGCTGGGTAACAACCAGGACGTGATCTGCGCGTTCCATGACGCGGCTGGTCAGGGGATCGATTTGACGCGGCAGATCCACGACCACATGGTCATGGTCCCGCAGAGCTTGGGTCAGCACTTGTTGCAGGCTCTGCTCCGGGACCTCCCAAGGCAGCGCCAGCGCTTCGCTCATCGACGGCAATAAGCGCAGACCGCTCTTGTGTTTGAGCATGTGTCCGTCGAGCGCCACGGTATCGATCTGATCCGCGTGCGCCAAGGCGTCGAGCAGGCTATCGCGCGGGGTTAAATCCAGATACAGGGGCAGGGTCCCGAATTGCAGATCCAGATCGATCAAGGCGACGCGCAATTTCTGCTGGGCCGCCATGCAGTGGGCGAGGTTGCAGGCGACGAAGGACGCGCCGGACCCGCCCTTGGCGTTGATCACCGCCGTCAACCGCGCCTCCTTGCCGGAGGTCTTGGCCGTGGTCTCCTCGACGATGCGGTGGACCGAGGCCAGCAGTTCCGCGCGCGGCACCGGATGGGCGAAGAAGTCCCGCGCGCCGGCCTGCATCGCCATGCGGATCATCTGGGTGTTGCCTTCCGGCCCGATGATGATCAACTGGACCCGCTCGTGCACCGGACGCACGATCAGCGCCTTGAGCTCGTCTTCCCAGAATTGGCTGAGGTCGAGGATGAGCACGTTGGGCGCCGTTTGAACGCCGTACAGGGGATCCATGTGGCCGTTGACGACGAACCGAGTCTTGACTTCGAGACGTAGATCGCTTTGCAGCAACGATTCGAGGCCATGGATATGTGCCTCCGACCGTCCCACGATTAATACAGTGTGTTTCATGATCGAAACCTTCCTTGCAGTTTTAATGAATCCTATATGCCTACGCACTCCGTTGCGCCCGTGTCGGGATTGAAACCCAAGCTTTCGCTCGGGAGAGTGGTCTCGAAGGGCGGCACAGTGAGATTGGTGACGCTCGCAGGCAAGAATGGGATCAGGAGCTGATGTATGTAGCCCGAAACACTCACGCGCACGTAGCGTATTGAGTCTCCGGTGGCGGGCGTAAGCCCGTCGTCGCCCAGATACTCGACGGTCACGTTCGTGTCCGTGAGCCCCTTCAGCACCGGACTTGCGGTGCCGCCCCCCGGCCCGTTAAAGAGTGCGATTTCCTTGATGGCGGTGTGGCCCTCCTGGCACACGGCCGCGACGCGCGCACCGCGCCGGGTAACCTCTCCGATGGTGTTCCAGACGAACAAAGCCCGCGCGATCTCAATGACGCCGAAGAGGACCAGGAAGAACACCACGCCGACGATAGCGAACTCCACCGTATAGATTCCTTTCTGCCGTTTCATTGGATTGCCCTCATCGTCACCGAGGATGACATGTTGAAGCTCACCGTGATGTTTCCGGATCCCAAACCGAAAGTAGGAATGCCGTTCGTGAACAGCGGCGAATAAGGATAGACCGCATCGACTTGTACATTCTCCGCGTCCGGCGAGCTGACGGTCACCTGGCCGAGGGTCAATCCCGGCAACAGCGGCTGGCTGCCGCCCGCCGTCTTGCCATACACGACCAGGTTTTGGGTCTCGGCGGTCTTAGCGGCGATATCAATAGTGCCGGTCGTGCCGTTCAGCGCGTGAACCGACAGATAACGCGTGCCGTCGCGCACGGCTTTGTGCAAGGTGTTGTAGGTAAAGAAGGCGCGTCCGAGCTCGGCCGTCGCCAGCATCAGTAACAACAGGATCGGCGCTACGATCGCAAACTCGATGGTCGCGATCCCGTGCTCCGGTCTTTTACTGCGCAATCTACTTTCCATGTTGCTGCTCCTTCGTTCTTTCTGTGGCGCGTATTAGCTATCCCGGTTGTCGGGATCCTTGTACAGCACGATCTTGTAGGGCAGCTCAAACGGAGGAGGATCTTCGGTGACCGATGATCCACTGACTTCACATTCGGAGGTATTGACCAGTTGTCCGTAGATCTCCGCGTTGCCGCCTTCGGTTCCGCCGCCCCCACCGTTGGCACCCCCACCGTTGCCGCCGCCCCCGCCGCCGTTAGCGCCTAGCTGCGAAGGTTTGGTCAGGTAAAAGCAGGCGATCTTCTTAACGGGGAGTTCGTTTACTCCACCTCCGGCATCCGTGCAATCGGAGATCGGCAGTGCCACCACGCGCCGTTTCGCCTTGCGTGCCCAGGCGGGATTGGCGCCTTGAGTGTCGTAAGGGAGCGTCCCGCCGTTTTCCTTATATTCTTCGTACTCCTGGAACCAAAAACCAGAATCGTCATCACGGTTGTAGGTGATCTCATCGGGAGGATAATCGACCTCATTGACCCCACCGCCGCCGTAGTCTCCGAACCGGGTGTTGATGCCTTGGACGACCGGACCCGCTTTATTGCCGGGTTCGGTATCGACCTCAGCGTTGTCGCCGGCCGCGAGACATTGCCCGCCCCCCGCCCCGGCCAGCTTTTGGCGCACGCAGGCGCCGCCGCCTTGGGTGTCGCAACCGAGGTCTAGTAGCTGGAAGTTGCCGGCGCCTGGCTGAAACGGATCACAGGTCCCGCCGGTTCCGGTCCCGCCGCTTCCAGACCCCCCTGTGCCAGGCGATCCGGACTTCAGGCAGATCTCATCCTCCGCGCCTACCGGATATCCATAACAGGTGCCGTCTTCGCAATTATCGTCGGCTAGATCTTTTGCGCAGATGGTCACCGGCAAGATGTCGTCCGTGCAACCGGACACGGGCACCGGTCCGGCCACGGCGCTGCCCGCCACCGCCCGGCCGGTCATTCCGAGCACGGCAGCGAACCATGCCTCTCGCGGATAGCTGCTTACGCTCGCGCGGACATATTTGGCCGTATCGTCCGGGGCTCCCGGACTGAACGGCACGAGCGTGTCCGAAAACTCGATCACCGGCGTCAATCCCGCACTCGCTACCTCCGGGTGGTTCTGGAAGGTTGCGATGGCGTCCGATGTCGCTTGCGTGGTGGTGCTCCCATCGAGCAGCGTCTTGGCTCCGCTCAGAGCCGAAGCGTCCAGCGCGTTCTGCAGTCTAGTCTTGCTGAGATAAGAATCGCCCAAATCCAAGGCGAGAGCTGCAATGCCGAGAATGGCAAGGAGACCGGCCGTGACCAGCACCATCACCGCGCCTCGCTGCCGCCGTGGGGAACGCAATCCGTGCCTCAAACTCCTTTTCATATCCATGTCCCTACTCCTTGAAACCTAATTTTCATCATGTAGGGCGGGTTAGGCGCGAGCGCCGTAACCCACCAACCAAACTCGAGTGAAACGGCGGGTTACGCTATCGCTAACCCGCCCTACAAACGCGGTATGTTCTGCTTAATCCTTATCCTAAGGTGTGATATCCATCTGTATCGGCTGCTCCACCTTTCGTGGAGGCGCAACATCTCCGCGGTAAGTCTCCAGGACCCGCCTTCCCACCGTTCCGTCGAGCACCGTCGGGGGCTCGCTGGGCGGATTGCGCGCCGCGTCGGGATTATAGGTCTGGGCTTGGATCATATTCCGCACGGAGTTGCCGAAGTCCTCCTCCACACGCACGGCGTCGGTCGAGGAGCAACCCGATAATAGCCCAACCGCGACAAAGGCCCACCCTAGATTTTGTTTAATAACTAACATGGTGCACCTCACAGATCATGTCCAAACTTGGAGGCTTCAGGCGCTGCCTGTTGCCCTTGACTCGCGCCCGACTCCGGCATAGCCGCGCCCGGTACCTTCTTTGCCTCCATCCGGCCCATGAGATAAAACTCCACGTCATCCGCCGGCACGAAGCTGTCCGTGGGCAACTGCACCTGCTGCGGCGAGATGGGCCGCGCTAGATGCGGCGTCACGAAGATGACCAATTCCGTTTGGCCCTGCTGGAACTCCTGGCTGCGGAAGAGCGCGCCCAGCACGGGAACATCGCCCAAAGCCGGGAGCTTGTCCACGAACTCGCGGGTAGTGTCATTGATGAGACCCGCCATGCCGATGGTCTGGCCGTCGGCAAGCTCCACGGCGCTGCTCGCCGCGCGCTTACTGAGGGAAGGGATCACAAACGTGCTAGTCGTGTCATCCGCTCGCAGAAATACGGGGTTGTCCTGCGACAGCTCGCTAACATTAACGTTAATCTTGAGGCTGATGCGGCCCGAATCGAGCACGACCGGCAAAAATTTCACACCGACACCAAACTCCTTGAATTCGATCGTGGTACCGCTCTCGGCGCTACGCGGGACCGGGATTGGGAACTCGCCGCCCGAAAGAAACTCGGCTTCCTGGCCGGTGATTGTGGTCAGCGTCGGCTCGGCGAGCACCCGCCCGAGCCCCTTGCGCCGGGAGGCCTCAATCACGGTTTCGAACAAGAATTCGCCGGTTAGGTAGCTGAGAAATAGCCCCGATGCATCGATGTTGGGCAGACTGCGCTGCAACTCTGAAATAGCGGGTCCGACGATCGAGTCCTTGTTAAAGATAGGTATTTCATCGCCGCTCGGGGCGAAGAGCGCGTCCGGAAAGGAAGCGCCGCCTTTATTCACGCCGGTCGTCACCTTATCACCCATGTTTAGGATGTTGGTGTTGGGTTCGACGCGCTTGAGCACGTCGCGGGCGATTTCGGCCACCTTGATTTCGAGCATGACCTGCTGCGCGCCGGCGATCTGCATCATGTTGACGATTACGCCCGGACCACAACCTTCCTCCTTATATCCGGAAGCTTGGGGAACGTCCCCCGGTGCGAAATTGACCAATCCTGACTCCGTCTGACCGCCCTGCTGTCCGCCCGCCGCCGGTGCGCCGGCCATCTCTGGAGCGGCACTCTGGAGGTGGGGAGCGCATTCGGGGGAGAAACTCGCGCCAAGCTGGAGCGCGGCGTTCATCTTGATGACGCTCGAAACCTCGCCGGTCATGATGATCTTCTCTTGGGAGGAGTACACGTTGATGCGCTCGCCCGGCAGAAGCTCGAACAGCTTGACTTTTAAGTTCTCTAGGTCGTGGGTCACTTCGATGTCGAACGCATCGACGATACGCTCGGCCTTGTCCCAGACAACCACGTTCGTGGTTCCCAAGCCCCTTCCGACGACGTAAAGCTGCTGGTTCGGCATGACCAGGATATCGGCGACGCCGGCGTTCCCGATGGAAACCTTCGCTGCCGGCCGAGACAGGGAGATGATGCCGGACTTGTGGAGCGAAACTTGGAACTTTCCCTGTCGGGTCTGCCGCAAGACCAGATCCGCGCGCTCAGCAGCCCAGGCGGCGTTGGCTAGGACGGTTACACTGAGCACGACCCAAAGGCAGTATCCGGCGGCAAAATCGGTCCGCCTTAAGACGGGGGTAAGGCTTTTTATCATGTGACGCATGGAGGCTCCTCTTTCTATATCTTCAGGAATGACCTTTGCGTCCTTGCGGCACCAGACCAGGACCGCGCATAGCGCGCGGTTCCCCTGGCCGGGCGCGACGATCACGATGGCTTTTGCATTTGCCATTGTATCAAAGTCTTACACTAATTGGTTTAATTGAAACTTTCAAGTTACAGCCGCACCCGCGTTTTATCGATGCGCGTGCCGCGGATGATGGTCACATGACGCGCGTAGCTTTTTGCGGGAGCAACGTGCACTACCTTCTTTTCGGGCGCGCCGGGTTTCTTAGCGGCCATCAACTGAGAGTCGTCCTTGGGATTACGCAGCGACAACTGCACACTGCCCTCGTCCGTGGCCTTTATCAGCACTTCTGCTTGCTTCGGATCCATTTCCAAGGTTACGGCCCGCACGACCACCGGCTTGTCCTTTTCCGGTGCGGCGGTCTGGTCCACGGCGAGTACCTTGAGGTCCTGCAAAATGGTTCGCGTGATGGAGCGCCGGCTGCTGCCATTCGACTTGCGCGCGGCGATAACATCGACACGATTACCCGGCAGCAGAAACCCGGCGACGCCGATCACGTCGTTGACCCGCACCGTGACGGCGCGTTTCTTGGGCGCGATCACGGCCGCCAGCGTGCTGCCGCTGACCTGATCCACGACCCGGTCGCCGAGGATGATTTCATTGGGGAAGATCTTGCCGTTGGCTATCTTGCCTTCCACCTTCGCCGGGTCGGTGAAGGCGCCGGGGGGCACGGTGCCGTTGGGCCACTCCATGGTCTTTAATTGTGCAGCCTCGATCTTTTGCCCGAAGGGTATCTCCAGGGCCGCGACGACCACGGTGGCCGTCTCCTGCTTGGTCTGCGCGACAGGGGTCAAGCGGTTTGTGATCCACTGATTTGCCATCCAGGTGGCAGCGGTTCCTAGTCCGATTGCAAGGAAGAAAAGGGTGAGGGAACGGCGTTTTATCATGGTAGTCTCCTTGAATATGTCATCCAGTTAATCCGCAACGATCTTCCATCTCTATCGAATCAATCTTCCCCTGCCTTTAGGTCCACGAAATAACTCGACCATGCGCTCCGCAGCAACTCCGGCGTGGGCCGTGCACCACCGATATAGCTCGCCTGATCGAGCGCCATGCCGAGCAGATCCCGGGGATGGCAAGCGAGGAGGGGCCGCTTGGAAGTGGGGTAGAGATCATCGAGCACGTAACGCACGAGGTCGGGGTCGAATTCGATTCCCCGGTCGCCGCACACCTGCCGCCAGATAGCGATATACTCCTCCGGCGTCAAGCAGCAGAATTGGATCTTGTGGCCGATGCGGCGTAGGAATGCCTCGTCGGCAAGCTTCGCCGGATCGAGGTTCGTCGAAAAAATAAGCACCAAATCGAAGGGCACCGGGAAGCGCGCGCCCGAGGCCAGGCTTAGGAAATCCTGCTTGGATTCCAAGGGGACGATCCAGCGGTTGAACACATCGACTGTCGCCACGCGCTGGCGGCCGAGATCGTCAAGCAGATAAATACCGTTGGTGGCCTTGAGCTGCAGCGGCGCGTGGTGCTGGCGCGACGCACCGTCGTACCGGATCTCGAGCATGTCGAGTGTCAGCTCCCCGCCCGTGATCACGGCTGGACGGTGACAGAGCACGAAGCGCGGATCGAAGCCTTCGCGCAACCTTAGCTCGGGACCCGACCGCCGCCGGTCTACTGGGTAATGCACGACCGGATCGAAAAGCCGGACGGCGTTATCGCCGACGGCGATGGCGTGCGGGATAAGCACCGGGCCGCCCAGCATCCGGGCGAGGCGCTGGCACATGTAGGTCTTGCCGCTCCCGGCCGGGCCGTAGACGAAGGTTGCGCGGCCCGAGTTCAATGCGGCGCCGAGCTGGTCCAGGATCTCGGCGCGGATAGTGGTCGTGGCGAAGGCCTCGTGCATGCGCTGGTGGGTGATGTGATGGCCGTGTACGCTCTGCGCCTCGATGATCTTTACATACTGGGCGAGCGGCACCGGCGCGGGTCCGACGTAGCCGTCGCGCATCAGGGCTTCCAGCGCGAAGGCCCGCCCACGGTCCGTGAGTGCGAACCGCAGCGCGCTGGAGTCCGCGGCCGCACCGCGCACTTCGACGTAACCCTGCTTGCGCAACGGCGCCATGATGTCATCGAGCACCGGCCCCGGCAACGCACAGCGGGAGGCGAGCTGGCCAAGCTCCATGACCCCTTCATTATGAAGATGCTTGACGACCAGCTCTTGGAGCAGATTTTCGCTCAAGCCGGTCTCCACACAGGTGCGCGGACGCGGAGCAAGGCTGCTTACGGCCGCTACAGCTGGGGTTTCTTCCTCGTAAAAGATGGTCGAGTGTTGAAGCGCATTGATCGCGTGCATGGCTAATTCCTTACTAGAAAACGGGCCACATCAGCGCCGATAGGGTCCCGAGCGCGATGGAGACGGCGAAGGGAAAGCGGTGGGCCGCCGCTTCGTTCGGCCGTGGACCGGTGTGGCTCACGGTGCCGGTGACGGCGAGAAAATGCAGCGTCGTGAGAAAACGTTGCAGCATGGGCCGGACGCCGCCGTGCCAGGCGGCATAAAAGAGGCCGAACACCATGCCGGCGATCAGTGTGTAAGCGATCGCGATTATGGTAAGTTTGGCGCCCAGAAACGTGCCGACGGCAGCCATGAGCTTCACGTCTCCAGCGCCCATGCCGCCTTTGAGGTAAAAGGGTAAAAACCCGATCAGGCCTACGCCCAGACCGCCGAGCGCCGTGCCGAGTCCCTCGAAGCCGAAAAACCAGCCCTGCATTGCGGTCCCCGTAATAACGCCGATGGCGGTGACTGTGTTGGGTATACGTTGATTTTTAACGTCCGTGTACACTGCTGCCGCCAGTAGGGCGGCAAGCAGCGAGAATGAAACGCTGCTAGGAAATCCTGTCATGGTCATGAGTTATCTCTTTACGATTGCGCCCGGCGCTACGCCCCCGGGGAGAGCCCGAGCTGCTGGTCGACATAATTGACTATGCCCGCTACGCTGCCGCCGAGCGCGATAAAAGCCGCGACCACCGCCGCACCGATTAGACCGCCAGCGACCGCGTATTCCACCATCGTCAGGCCCTGGTCCTCGCAGAGAAATCCAATTGCACGTTCCTTCAAGCTGACCATAACCACGCTCCCATGTTTGCGTTCCGACAATCCACCGTCTTCTTTCAAAATAGGAGGGGCAGTATCCGCCCCTCCTGCGATCCCGATTGCGGTTTACGCGCCGGGTGAAGCCTGCAGCTGGGTATCGATATAGGTGATGATGCCGTTGACGGTAACGCCAAGGTTAACAAACGCCACAACGACCGCCGCCGCGATCAAGCCACCGGCCACGGCATACTCGACAGTCGTCAAACCACTTTCATCGCGCAGGAAGGAAAAGATCTTGTCCATGATAATTACTCCTAAATAGTCAACAAAGTTTACGTTTAAGTACCGGCAACGGACGAACGGTTGGTTACGTCAATTTAGGAGTCATCGAGTACGTCCCTGTACTTGATCGTTGCGAGACGTCCCTTGCTCCTTCCCTGGCGATCCGTTCATCCGTTGAAGCGTTCATGCTTCATTCTCTGCCAGTGATGAGTATTATCGGCGTGTCGCACGTGTTCGGCTGGCATATTTTTGCGCAGCTACAGGATTTTTTTGCGCGGTATGCGCCGGAATTTCCGGGCCGATGGAAGTCATCTGGCCGGCGGCGAAAATCCGCGCCTGGCCAAGGTTTTCGATGGCGCTTTCGGGAGCGTTTATGCCCCCGCGAAAAGCGGAGGGCGTCGTTCCCTGACATTGCTTGAACACGCGCGCGAAGTAGGAGACGTCTTTGAATCCCACGTCGAAGCAGACGCGCGTAATATTCAGGTTGGGGTTTTCGAGGAGCCTGGCCGCCCGGCGACAACGCTGCCGTTGCACGTAGTCGTTGAATGATTCTCCGCAGGCGCGCTTGAAGCTGCGGCTGAAGTGGAAATAGCTCATGGCGCAGTGCGTAGCTACCTCGCTGGCCTTGATGTCGTCGGCAAGGTGCGCGTCGACGTACGCTTTCGCCTTCACTATCGTCCATTCGGATCGGGTCGGTTTTTTTTCGTCAGGATCTCTAGCGTCCATGCTCCCGGGCCGGACAATGCCCCGCCCCGGTTCTTGCTTCTTGCTGGCGATGATTTTTCGCAGCGGCTCGATGTCTCGAATAAAGTCCGAGGATCGAATCGGTTTTGCGAAAAAATTCCAGACCCGCGCCCGCAACGCCCATAGCACCAGCGCCGTATCGTGATGCAAGGACAACATCAGTATGGGGATGGAAGGGTGCCGCAGCTTGAATTCGCTTAGTGTGGCGAGGCCTTCGGGGCTCGGATCGTCGAAGTCGAAGCAGGTGATACAGGGTTCAGAGGGCAGGACACTCTCATCAAGCGCCTGGCCGCCCGGTAGCCAGTTCACGGTGAAGTTGGCGCCGAGCTCGCGCAGCACCTCGGGCGGGGTTTGCGACCGAGTGAAATTGATCCATAGTAACCTTAAATCGTCCATGACGCATTCGCTCCTTCGGAGGGATGGGGAGCCGCGCTAAGTGGCTAGCGCGGTAAGCCGAAGACCATGGTGCGTTCCGCATATCGACCGCGGAGGTCTGTTTCTCCAGTCTTAGGCCCAGACACTTAAGCAATTCCAATGCCTAGCACTTCGCGGGGTAGTTAACTTGGGTTTGAGTCTCCCGGAAGGCTAGAGGTATCGACCATACATGTCACCGGATCCGTCATGAGCCTAGGCCAGAAGTACGTGATTTATGCTTAGGCCTCTAGTCGCTCCACGCCCCTGGAGCCCGGATCACGGCTATCCGTACCGCAATGATGCGTTGTTGTTAACGCTGCAGCCGCTCCAGAGGGAGAGGGGGTTGCTCGTGTAGCTTCAGTCGTCGGAACGATGCTGACGGAAGGAAAAGTGCCGATGAGAGTCGCCACAAGACTACACAAGGATGCGTAGCTCTATCAACGCTCGCGCTTTAATTTCGCTTTAAGATCGGCGAAAGGCTTATACGTGGCGGAGCCCTCCGTTTCGGAGCCGAACGTTATTCCCTCGCCGAGAACCGCGTCCGTGTACCGGGCGTGCTCGTTGTCGTGGCAGTAGCGACACAGGAGCTCCCAATTGCTGCCGTCCGGCGGGTTGTTGTCGTGGTTATGGTCTCTGTGGTGGACGGTGAGATCATGCACGGTTTCGGCGGAAAAGCTGCGCCCACAGCGTGTGCAGACCCAGGGGTAGAGGCGCAACGCTTGTTCGCGGTAGCCTTCGAGCCGCTTGTCGTGTTCGCTGCGGGCTCGGGTTACTATTTCATTGAGTTTTTCTTGGTCAAGGGCCCCACGCACTGGCCGCGGCGGCCGGAAATGTGTCGTTGCCATACGCCCTCGCTTGATTTGAATATTTCCATAACTATAGCCGATGGAAGTGGCATGTCACGCATGACCAAACTCCTGTTATCCGTCCGCAAGCGGTTGCCGACATCGGTTATTCAGCCATTGGATAACGATGTGAGCCAAAGCAATACGCCGACTCGAAAACACATGATCGGTATCCAGCGTCTCTACGGAGAGATCTCCGTGCCCGCTTTCACGTAACGCCTCTACCAGTGGTTCATGATGTTGATCGAGGGGAAGGATGGTGTCGCCTTCCGCCCCGATGAGTAACAGGGGTTTTCCCGCCAGCTTGAGGACGAGCCTGCGCAGATCGTAATTGGGCGCGTGCGCTATCCAGCGCGCGACCGCGGCTCGGCCACGGACGCCGACGATGGCGTTCGCATCGTCGATGTAATAGGCGAGTTGCGAGGCAAACTCGGCGTTTTGTTGGGCCAGCTCGCCGAACTTGCCGAGATTGGCGCCGGCGAGTGAAGCTCCGCAGCGGAGTTGCGGATCGCCGGCTAAAACCTCTAAAGAGACATACCCGCCCATGCTGTGACCGATGACGGCAAGGCGAGCCGGATCCGTGCGGTACTTGCGGAAAAACTCCGCTGATCTTATAAACGCCAACGCGGCGTGGGCGTCTGCAATGGCGTGCTCGATCGAAAACCGGCCTTCGCTGCCCCAGGAGCCGCGATAGTGAAAAAAGAGCACGTTCCAGCCGGCGCGGCGGATCGCATGGGCCAGATCCAGGTTTCTCTCGTTGCCTGGATATCCATGCAACATGATGACCGCCGGGTGCGGCCCGGGACCCTGTGCGACATATACGATGCCACTGAGCTTGGCGCCGTGGCTACGGATCACGACCGGCTCCATCGCCGGCGGATAGGTCCGATCGACGACGGGGGGATCCGTAAACACCGGATCGGTACGTGGGACGGGTGTTTGGCACCCGGTCCCGGCGACAATGCTCAGCGTGATCGCGACTAACGTGTTCTGATAGGCGTGGCGCATTGGCGTGGTGCAAGGCTTCTTGTTCAGAAAATCAATTTTAGTTCGCGGGTGGGGTATGAACCCCGCCCTTGACCAAAGGGGAGAGTTGCACTACTCCCCTTTGGAAACTCCAATGCTAAAGTGCCCGCCGTAAACGGCGGGGTATTCGGAATATATCTTTTATAAAATAGAGCCGCAATGAGTCAGTTAGGTATGGATGCGTTCCCGCAAGTCAACACCCGGCGTCTGGAACGCGCGCTTTTCTGGGATAGAAGTTGAATTTGCTCGCAAGGTGCTTCGGATCGTTTTTTTTCGCCGCGGCCGCATCGTTCGCGGCGCTCGCGCTTACCGCCTGCCGCACGCCTGCACGGCTGCCAGTCCTGGCTCAAGCCACGCAGCCGATGTTGAAGCCGACGCACGCGGTGATGTCGGATGGAACCTTGCTGCCGTCGCAGTCCTGGGTGCCGCCCGGGCCGGTGGCGGCCGTGGTGCTCGCCCTGCACGGGTTCAACGAATATAGCCATTCGTTCACGGCCGTGGGTCCTTATCTCGCCTTGCGCGGTATTCTCACGTATGCATACGACCAGCGCGGTTTCGGCGCCACCGCGCATCCCGGGATCTGGGCGGGCAACGAGCGCCTCGTCGCGGATGTTCGTGAGCTTACGCGCTTGCTGAGACGGCGCTATCCCGGTGTTCCGGTCTATCTTTTAGGCGAAAGCATGGGCGGGGCGGTCGCCATGGCGGCCCTGACGCGGCCGCACTCTCCGAAGGTCGACGGAGTGGTGCTGGTGTCGCCGGCGGTGTGGGGGCGGCGTTTATGGAATCCCTTCGTGCGGGCGACGTTGTGGGTGATGGCAAATACCTTTCCAGGCCTTACCGTCACGGGCCGTGGCCTCAACCGTCGCCCTTCGGATAACGATGCCATGCGGGCGAATCTGTCCCGCGATCCGCTGGTCATCAAAGCGACACGTTTTGACGCCATCGCCGGGCTGAGCGATGCCATGGATGAGGCTCTGGCGGCGGTTCCCCGGCTCAGGCATCCGTCGTTGATCCTGTACGGCGCCCACGATCAAATCATTCCGAGATCCTGCTTCGAGCTTTTTGCTGAGGCGCAAGCAGCAGCGCCCGATTGGCGGCTGGCATGGTATCCCCAGGGTTACCATATGCTGACCCGCGATCTGCACGCCTCGGTGGTGCTCCAGGATATCGCGAGTTGGATCCTAAACCGCGCGAGCGCGCTGCCCTCGGGGTACGAGTGGGTTCCATCCAAAGCGAGTAGGCCAATGCTGACAGGGGCGAATGATTGATTGATCTTGCGTTTGACAGCACGTCGGCAGATAGGTAACGTCGTTGTCGCGATTAGCCTGGCGGTTGGTCGAGTTGAATTAGGGATTTACGGGGACGTTAAGTACGACCATTTAGGCACGACAAGGGGTTTGTTTAGAGGTTGGAGTTTTCCGAGGCAAGCGTTGGATACTCGATTTCCTAGAATTGAGCGGTTACCGCCGTATGTGTTTAGCACCGTCCAGGAGCTCAAGATGGCGGCGCGCCATCGGGGCGAGGACATCATCGATTTCGGGATGGGAAACCCGGACCAGGCCACGCCCCAACATATCATCGATAAGTTGGTCGAAGCCGCCCAGCGTGACGATACCCATCGCTACTCGACCTCGCGCGGGATCCCCCGCCTGCGCAAGGCAATCTGCGCTTGGTATAAACGCCGCTACGATGTTGACCTGGACCCGGAAACGGAAGCTATCGTGACCATCGGCTCCAAGGAAGGATTGGCCCATCTGTCCATGGCCATCGTCGATGAGGACGATACGGTATTGGTGCCGAATCCCGCCTATCCGATTCATCCGTTTGGCTTTGTCATCGCCGGTGCCGACGTGCGGCATGTGCCCATCGGGCCGGGGATCGATTTCTTCGCGGAATTACAGAAGGCCATCCGCGACTGTTGGCCGAAGCCGAAGCTGCTGGTCCTCAACTTTCCGAGTAATCCGACCACCCAATGCGTGGAGCTGCCGTTTTTCGAGCACGTCATCGAGATCGCGCGCGAGCACGGGATTTGGGTCATTCAAGACCTGGCCTACGCGGACTTAGTTTTCGATGGCTATCAGGCGCCTTCCATTTTGCAAGTGCCGGGCGCCAAGGACATTGCGGTGGAATTCTTTTCACTCTCCAAGAGCTACAA
>JBOIDM010000041.1:0-4322 GCA_050740575.1 Gammaproteobacteria bacterium | reverse complement strand
GATGCCCAAGCCAAGGAGAATCATAACATTACCCACGTAGAGCGGGTTTCGGCAATGGGCGAACATGCCTCCTTGCACCAGCTTCTCCGCATAGACTTGACGGTTGAGCCCGCCCCGCTTGATGTATTCCAGACCGATGGTGACGGCGCGCATGAGCTGGCCGGTGAGCGCTACCAGGAAGCCGAGGATCGCTGCAAGCCGATAGCTTGCCAGCAGAGGCTGACTCTCGAAAACCAGCAGCATGTAGACCACCGGAAAGAGCGCATTCCGATAATGAAAGAGGAAGTTTCCGATTCTAATAATCATTTGAGCGCCACGATTCCGCAGAAGTTATACCACTTGAAAAACACGTCGCAGCAGCGGAACCCGGCCCGCAACAGCATTTCCCGGTTCTCCATCAGCCTGTAGGGCACCAGCACGTTTTCCAGGGCCTCGCGCTTTTGTGCGATCTCCAACTCGCTGTAGCCGTGCCGTTTCTTCAGGTCGTAGTAGTATTTGACGAACTGCCGGTTGAAGATCGAGTGTTCGCCGAGCACCTTTTCGACCAGTACCAGGCAGCCGTTTTCGTTCAGCCCTTGCAGAATGGCTTTGGTGAGCGTGTCCCGATACAGTGGCCGGACGAACTGCAATGTCAGCACTATGGTTACCATTGAAGCGTTTTCGATGCGAATGCCTTGATTCAGATCTGCGCAAATCAGCGCGTGCTTGTGCTTGAAACCGCCGGCAGCGAGCTTGTCTCGGCAGCGCTTCAGCATTTCCTCCGAATTATCGACCCCGATCAGGGTAATGCTTTCGCCCACCACGGCGTCGAGGTTCAGGAGCGTGTTGCCTGTCGAACAGCCTAGGTCGTAAATATTGCTGCCGTCGGTCGCGAAGTCCATTGCCATCTCGGCGATCATCCGTTGGATTTCCCGGTAGTAGGGGACGGAGCGCTCCAGCATGTCATCAAACACTGAAGCGACCTGCTCTCCGAACTCGAAATCGGTTACGGACTGCGGGTAGCGGAACACCTCGTCTTTTGGTTTGCTCGGTTCGGTGAGTCTAGCTTTGACATTGCTCATGAACCCAGCATAGCCCACACTTGCTTACGCCAAGCTGACATAAAGCTAACAATTTCGTTATTCGCAGGTAGCGGTAGGCCCGCCCACTGGCGGGAACGTGAGGGTGAAGGTGCTGCCTTTCCCCACTTCGCTTCGCACGCTCACCGTTCCGCGGTGCAGGCCCATGATGGATTTCACAATGGCCAGCCCTAGACCGGAACTATCGGGCGGTCGCGACCGCGCGGGGTCGATGCGATAGAAGCGGTCGAAGATTTTCGGGAGATGTTCGGCGGGGATGCCGCAGCCTGCGTCGGTGATGCTCACTTCGACTGTGCTATCATCTTGCCGCTGCACGATTATGCTCACTTTGCCGCCGCGCGGGGTGTAATTGAGCGCGTTTGCCAGAAGATTGCTGATCGTCTGCCGAAACAGTACCGGATCAGTCTCTAGCGTGGCCTCGCCGCCGCAGATGACCTCGACACCCCGGTCTGCTGCCAGAGCCTCGTAATACTCCCGCACGGCTTCGATGGCCTTCCGCCCATCGTATGCGGTGCGGGTAATCCCGGTCATTGGGCCGTCGGCTCGCGCGAGAAAGAGCAAGTTGTCGATGAGCCGGGACAAGCGAGCATATTCCTCAAGACTCGATTCCAGCGTGTGACGGTATTCATCGGACGTACGGATTTGCGACAGTGCCACGCCGGCTTCGCCGCGCAGATTATTGATAGGCGTGCGAAGTTCGTGCGCGAGGTCGGCGGAGAACTGAGACAGGCGGCTGAACGAGTTTTCAAGCCGGTCCAGCATCTGATCGAAGCTGCGGGCCAATGACGCCAATTCCTCGGGCCAGGCGTCCGCGAGAATGCGCTCGTGCAACTGACTCGCACGAATCGAATCCGTTGCCTTAGTAATATGCCCTAGGGGCTGCAAGCCCTTGCGCGCGATAAGGACGCCCACCGCGCAGGAAAGCATGATGCCGAGCGCCAGAACTCCCAACAGTTTTCGGCGATAGCCCGCCATTAGCGCTTCGTCAGTGGAGATATCAAGGGCGGCATGAAGAAGTCGCGCGGGGATACCCTCCATGCCGACTTGCGCCAGCGCCGACATCAACAGATACGACTTGCCCGCACCGGATTTCCAAACGGTTCCCCGCGTTGGGATCTCCGTCGACGCTATGGCGGTAGGAAAGGACGCCACCGGTAAAAGCTCCCCCATCCCTGGTGTCTCCATAAGAACATGTCCCTGATTGTCCAGGAGGCGCGCGTAATAGGTGATGAACTTGCTAGTCGCCGTCTCGGTTTGAATCTCATAGACCAACAGTTCCTCATCGTTTGGACCCCCGCGCAAGAGCCTGCGGTATTCTTGGATCTGATGGGCGAGAAATGCGTCATCCTCCTGCTGGAGGTTCTTGACCAGCGACCAATGGAGATAGGCGGTGGCGAGGGCGAACATGAGGAAACTCGACGTCGCATAGAGGAGCGTCAAGCGGCGTGCGATGGACCATTTACGAAACAGATCGCGCCGGGCACGAGCTTTATTCAGTGCGTTCTTCGAGGACATAGCCCACTCCGCGCACGGTATGAATCAGCTTCTTAGCAAACGGATCGTCCACCTTCATGCGCAATCGACGGATAGCCACTTCGAGCACATTCGAGTCGCTGTCGAAATTGACGTCCCACACCTGGTCGGCGATGAGCGTGCGCGAAAGCGGCTCACCCTGGCGGCGCACGAGTAGTTCCAGCAGTGCGAACTCCTTGGAGGTGAGGTCGAGGCGTACGCCGGCGCGGCTCACTTTGCGTCGTGGCAGGTCGAGTTGCAAGTCGGCGACGCTCAGAATCTCGGCTTGCCGCGCCGGGCCGCGCCGTAGAATCGTCCGCACCCGCGCCAGCAACTCTGCAAAGTCGAAGGGCTTCACCAGGTAATCGTCCGCCCCGAGCTCCAGCCCCTTCACCTTGTCATAGACAGTGTCCCTCGCTGTTAGGAACAGCACCGGTGTTTGTTTATCCGCCTTGCGTAGGGCCGCGAGAATCGACCAGCCATCCCGCTTCGGCAACATCACATCGAGGATGATGAGGTCGTTCTCGACGGTCAGTGCCTGATGAAGACCGTCGTCGCCATTGGCGCAGACCTCGACGGTGAAGCCGTTCTCCGAAAGCCCCTGTCGGAGATAAGCCGCTGTCTTCGCTTCGTCTTCGATGACAAGAACGCGCATTGCTGTGTCTGAGCAAAAGCTACGTACTTTTGTGGTTACCTTGAGCCTCGTTTTTATACTGCCTTAGGCTTGGTGTCGAAGTGGCTGGTCTTGCGGAATACCGGCTGCAGTAGGCGACCTTTGAGGCGCGAGGCGATGTCCTTGGCCGCGACGGCTTCCTTGAGGATCGGCAGTACCGCCGTACAGGCTTCGAGGGTGTAGTCGATGTCGGCCGAGCTATGGGAATAACAAAGGTTATGGATGCCGCTCCACAAGATCCCGCGCCGGAGAAGCTCCTGTTGGACCAGGGTCTTCATCTCCAGGGGATCGCCCGCGGCCGGCGAGAAGCTTAGCAGGGTGCGGAAGGGATACCCGCTGAGGGAGACGTAGTCCATGTCAAGCTGGCTCACGATATTGTTTAATCCCTGCGACAATTGTTGGCCCGCCTGCGCCAGGTGCCGTATGACCCCATGGTCGCGAATGAACTCGATGCAGGCGATGGCGGCGGCGAGCGACAGGGCCTCGCCTCCGAAGGTGGTAAAGAAGAACACGTCGTTCTCTAAAAGCGCCATGACCTCGCGGCGGCCGGTGATGGCCGAGATCGGCATGCCGTTCGCCATGGCCTTGGAAAAGAGGCTCAAGTCAGCCCGCACGCCGAGGAATTCTTGGGCGCCTCCGAGCGCGCAGCGGAATCCGGTCCACATCTCATCGAAGACCAGCAGCGTACCGTTGTGATCGCAGATCTTCCGCAGCTCGGCGAGAAACCCGCTGTGCTCCCGCTCGAAGACAAAAGGCTCCAGGATGACGCAGGCCGTATCATTGTCGATGGAGCGCGAGACTGAGTCGAGATCGTTGTAGTTGAACGTGTGGGTGAGCTCCGCGACACAGGCCGGGATCCCGGCGTTGCGATCGGTGACCGTGATGTACCAATCGTGCCAGCCGTGATAGCCGCAGCAGAGCACCTTCTCGCGGCGCGTATACGCACGAGATAAGCGCACCGCGGCGCTGGTGACATCACAACCGGTCTTGGAGAAACGCACCGACTCGGCGTTCGGGATGCACGCGCGCATGAGCTCGGCCAGCTCGACCTCGAGCGG
>JBOIDM010000040.1:0-10212 GCA_050740575.1 Gammaproteobacteria bacterium | reverse complement strand
CGATAATATCGAGGGACCTGATCTCTCTCCACGATCGTCATTGGGCTCCGGGTTTATCCTCTCCAAGGACGGCTACGTGATCTCCAACTATCATGTCATTAAGGATGCGGACGAGATTTGGGTGCGGCTGAGCGATCGGCGCGAATTTTTGGCCAAGCCGATCGGTCACGACGAGCGCAGCGATTTGGCCATACTGAAAATTGAAGCCACCGATCTGCCGATTGTTAAGCTCGGCCGTTCCTCGGACCTTAGGGTCGGAGAATGGGTTTTAGCCATCGGATCACCGTTCGGCTTTGATCATTCCGTGACGGCGGGGATCGTGAGCGCGAAGGGGCGGGCGTTGCCGAACGAAAACTACGTTCCCTTTATTCAGACGGATGTCGCGATCAACCCGGGAAACTCGGGCGGTCCGCTGTTCAATCTGCAAGGGGAGGTGGTCGGCGTGAATTCGCAGATTTACAGCCGGACCGGAGGGTTTATGGGATTGTCGTTTGCGATTCCGGTCGAAGTCGTGATGAATGTGTATCATCAAATTGTCGCCAAGGGTAAGGTGTCGCGGGGCTGGTTAGGCGTATTGATTCAGGAGGTTACCCGAGAGCTTGCGGAATCGTTCGGAATGCCGCGCCCGCATGGAGCATTGGTCGCCAAGGTGCTCCCCGACAGCCCGGCTGCCGAATCCGGGATTCAGCCCGGGGATGTGGTGGTCGAATTTAACGGTATCGAGGTCGATCTGTCTTCGGATCTACCACCGCTCGTCGGAAACACGGAAGTGGGAAAGCGGGTCCCTTTAAAGCTGATTCGCGAGGGAGAACAGATGGTAGTGGACATTGCCGTCGGCGAGCTCCCGCAGGAAGAAGAGTTGAAGGTATCGTCCGCGGATCGCGACACAGCGGGCGCAATCGTGGATAAGCGCTTGAAGATTGCAGTGAAAGATCTTTCCCGCAAGCAACGTAAAGCGCTCGAAATCGAAGGCGATCACGGCGTCGTTGTGGAAGAGGTGCAAGCGGGACCGGCGAAAAACGCCGGGATCCGCAAGGGGGATGTCATATTGCTAATCGACAACGTGAAGGTTAAGGATAGCAAGCATTTCACCGAAATGGTGGCGGCCCTACCCGCCGAGAAGCCCGTACCGGCCCTTATTCAACGGCAGGGCGGTCCGATCTTTCTGGCGATCAAGATTGCTGAGTAGGGGTTCAGCGTGGAATTCCGCCGCGGTATGAGGGTTCTGGCGCCGGTCGTGTTCGACTAAAATGACGACCGGCAAGCGTCAGGCCGTCCACCATTGCGAAGTCAAATCCCCTTATAATTCTGGTGCCGGCCAAGCTAACCGTGCGTGGCTTGAACAGCCGGGCCATCGCCTGCCCTATGGTCTATAACCGGAGAACGTGAGCGCCATGGAGTATGTGCGAAACTTCTCGATCATCGCCCATATCGATCACGGTAAGTCCACCTTGGCCGATCGTTTTATCCAGTTGTGCGGCGGACTCAGTGAGCGCGAAATGGCCGAACAGGTACTAGACTCGATGGACATCGAGCGCGAGCGTGGGATCACCATCAAAGCCCAGAGCGTAAGCTTGGACTTCCGCGCCGATGACGGCATTATCTACCAGCTTAATTTCATCGATACCCCGGGACATGTTGACTTTAGCTACGAGGTATCACGTTCGCTTGCCGCCTGCGAAGGGGCACTGTTGGTCGTCGATGCGGCACAGGGTGTGGAGGCCCAGACCGTCGCCAATTGCCATACGGCCGCTGAGCACGGACTGGAGATTATTCCGGTTCTCAACAAAGTCGATTTATCCGCCGCCGATCCGGAGCGCGTGCGCGCCGAGATCGAGGAGATTGTCGGTATCGATTCGAGTCAGGCGCTCGCGGTCAGCGCGAAGACGGGACAGGCCGTGCGCGACCTGCTAAACGCGATCGTGCAACGGGTGCCCAGGCCGCGCGGAAATCCGGAAGGGCCTTTGAAAGCCTTGATTATCGACTCCTGGTTCGACAATTACCTGGGGGTCGTGTCCTTGGTCCGCGTATTCGACGGTGTGATCGAAACCGGTGCTAAGGTTCGGGTCATGTCGACTGGGCGCGAATACGAAATCATCGAGGTCGGGGTATTCACGCCTAAGCGCGTGGTATGCAAGACATTGCGTACGGGGAAGGTGGGTTTCGTTGTGGCTGGGATCAAGGAAATCGACGGTGCCCCGGTCGGGGATACGTTTACCGGCGCAAAACGACCGGCCGCCGAGGCGCTCCCGGGCTTTAAGGACGTCAAACCCAATGTCTTCGCCGGGCTTTATCCCACCGACTCAAGCGATTACGAAGCGTTTCGCGAGGCCTTGGCGAAACTGCGCTTGAACGATTCGGCCCTGCGTTATGAACCCGAGACCTCGCAAGCGCTGGGATTTGGATTCCGGTGCGGTTTCTTGGGCTTGTTGCATATGGAGATCGTCCAGGAGCGTTTGGAGCGGGAGTATAAACTGGCCCTCATTACCACCGCTCCCACGGTTGTGTATGAGGTCGTCACCACTTCTGGTGAGGTTCTGCGCATCGAGAATCCGGCCAAGCTACCGCCCCAGAGCGAGATCGCCGAGATCCGAGAACCCATCATTCAAGTTGACATACTGGTCCCGCAGGCTTACCTAGGAAACGTGATCACGTTATGCGTGGAGCGGCGCGGTTCGCAAACGAAACTTCACTATGGACGGCAACAGGTCGCCGTGAGCTACGAGCTGCCGATGAGCGAAATGGTGCTCGATTTTTTCGATCGTCTGAAGTCCTTAACCCGCGGTTATGCGTCTTTGGACTACAGCTTTCTGAGGTTTCAACGGGCGTCACTGGTGAAGCTTGATATCTTGATCAATGGCGAGCGGGTGGACGCCTTGTCCGCCATCGTCCATCAGCATCAAGCCCAGCGGCGCGGCCGGGAGCTTGCCGAAAAGATGCGGGAATTAATCCCGCGGCAAATGTTCGAGGTCGCGATACAAGCGGCGATAGGGGCGCAAATCGTAGCGCGGGAGACGGTAAAGCCGTTGCGAAAAAATGTGACTGCGAAATGTTACGGAGGCGATGTGACTCGAAAACGGAAACTTCTAGAGAAACAAAAGGCCGGCAAACGGCGCATGAAACAAGTAGGAACGGTCGAGATCCCGCAGGAAGCCTTTATGGCCGTGTTGACCATGGGTAAGGCGAAATGAACGTCGATTTCGCGTTGCTTATGGTGGTATTGGTATTCGTCAGCGGAGTGATTTGGCTGGCCGACGCCGTGTTTTTCGCGCCGCGCCGCGATCCGGCCGCCAAGCTCCCCGTCATGACGGATTATGCGCGCTCCTTGTTTCCTATTTTCCTCATCGTGCTGCTCCTGCGGTCGTTTCTGGTCGAACCTTTTCGCATTCCCTCGGGCTCCATGATGCCGACCCTCTTGATCGGAGATTATATTCTCGTCAACAAGTATGTTTATGGTTTTAGGCTCCCGGTGCTCAACACAAAAGTCATAGCATTGAGCGCGCCGGAACGCGGCGATGTCGTGGTATTTCGATACCCGGAAGATCCCTCGACGCCGTTTATCAAGCGCGTGGTAGGATTGCCCGGGGATCGGATTGCGTACCATGACAAGGCGCTGTGGATTAACGACGAACGGATTTCGCAAACGCGCTTGGGTCCATATAAGGGCGTCGGTGCTGGTACCTCGATGACCGGCGCGGCATTAATCGATGAAGATCTCTATGATGTCAAGCACGCTATTCTCGTCGAACCCGAACGCCCATCGTTGGAGACCGAGACGGTGGTGCCCGATGACCATTATTTCGTGATGGGTGATAATCGTGACAACAGCAAGGACAGCCGCTACTGGGGCACGGTGTCCGATGATCACCTCATCGGGAAGGCATTTATGATCTGGATGAACTGGGACAGTCAGAACGGGGGGATCGATTGGCAGCGCCTTGGCCGTTCGATTCGTTAACGCACTAGCATTAAAGGAGTACGTCATGAAGCATGACAACACACCGGCAAAGCAGCGGGGACTTACCCTCTGGGGGCTTTTGATGGGCGGCGCGCTCCTCGGATTCGCGGCGCTGACCCTAATGAAGCTGTTTCCGCTCTACAATCAAAGTTTCAAAGTGCATGCCGCCATGCAAGCCGTGGCCGGTATGCCTGAAATCGGGCAAAAAGGTGTTCAGGAGATCAGGGGCCTGATCATGCGTAACTTCGACGTCTCCGATGTCGACACGATTAGTAGCCGCGATCTTCAGAAGTATCTGAAGGTCGTGGCTAACCCCGATGGCAAGGGACGTATCATGACCATGACCTATGAGGATCGCGGACCACTTTATGGTGATCTGGATATCGTGTTGAAGTTCAATGAAAGCATCGCTATCCCCGGCGCGGGCATCGAGTGACAGCGACTTCAGGGATAAGCGAGTCACTCGGGTATGGTTTTAAGACTAAAAGCTTATTAACGTCCGCCCTGACTCACAGCAGCGCGGGGGAGAACAACAACGAACGGCTGGAATTCCTCGGCGACGCCGTGCTCGATCTGGTGATCGCGGAAGCGCTTTTCGAGCGTTTCCCATACGCGCAAGAAGGTAAGTTAAGCCGCTTGCGTTCGACCCTCGTCAACCGGGAAGCGCTGGCCATGGTGGCGCGTGATCTCGACCTGGCACCCCATCTCACCTTGGGTCAAGGCGAAAAAAAAAGCGGCGGGATGCAGCGGGAATCGATACTCGCCAACGCGCTCGAAGCGATTATCGGCGCCATCTATCTCGATGGGGGACTGGAGGTTTGTCGCGAACGGGTGCTCGCTTGGTTCTCATCGATGCTGGATCGAATCCTACCCGAGGCGATCAGAAAGGATCCGAAAACCGAGCTGCAGGAAATGCTGCAAGCACGCCGGCTTCCGGTTCCCGCCTACGGGGTCACCGTCGTTACGGGAAAACCCCACAAACAACTATTTACCGTCACCTGTCAGTGCGCGGTGCTGACCTCGCCGGTGTCGGCGCAAGGCCCAAGCCGCCGCCGGGCGGAGCAGGCGGCGGCGATGCAAGTCCTGGCGCTACTGCGCGAGGCGAGTGATTCCTGATCGCTAATGATCCCTCCTAGTGCCGTGAGCCGCTGTGGAATGGTCGCCATCGTCGGACGCCCCAACGTCGGCAAATCCACGTTTCTCAACCGTGTGATCGGCCAAAAGCTCAGCATCACCTCGCGCAAGGCTCAAACCACCCGTTATCAAATCCTGGGCATCAAAACAGAAGGGGCCCATCAAATCGTGTTTGTGGATACGCCCGGACTGCATCGAGGGCGGCATGGGGCGCTCGATCGTGCTTTAAATCGGGAAGCCATCAAGGCAATTGCACAGGTTGATATTATTTTATTCATGGTGGAGGCGTTGCGTTGGACGGAGGATGATCAGTATGTCTTGAAGTGTATAAAGGCGGCCGCGTGTCCGGTATTCGTTGCGGTTAACAAAGTCGATACCGTCGCGGATAAATCCCAACTTTTACCTTACCTCAGCGAAGTCAGCGCATTCATGGATCTCGCCGAGATCGTTCCGCTGTCAAGCGCCACCGGTGACAACATCGTCGCGTTGGAGGCGGCATTGAAGTCCAGGCTTCCCTCGGGGCCCGCGATATTTCCCGCGGACGAATTGACCGATCGCAGCGAGCGGTTTTTCGCCGCGGAGCTCATCCGAGAACAGCTGCTGGGCAGGCTCGGGGCGGAGGTGCCGCACCGCTTAGGCGTGACGATCGACCAGTTCGTCTTGAAACCGCACATAACCTGTATCGATGCCACGATTTGGGTAGAGCGGCCGGGCCAAAAGCGGATCGTCGTCGGTGCGCATGGGGCGGTGCTGAAAGCCGCGGGTCGGCGCGCACGATTGGAGATGGAGCGCTTGTTCGGTAACCGGGTTTTTCTGAGGACTTGGGTCAAGGTGAAGGAACGGTGGTCTGATGATGTTCGGGCGTTGGGCCAGCTTGGGTTCCACGATTAAGACCGTAATGCGGCTTGTGCCTCAATAGGGGTGGCCGGTGCGTGTTGACCTGCACAGCGCGTTTGTACTGCACCAGCGTGCGTATCGAGAGACGAGCCTGCTTTTAGAGATTTTCTCCTCGCGCTTGGGACGGATCGGATTGGTCGCGAAGGGTGCCAACCGGCAGCGTTCGACGTTTCGCGGCGCTCTGCAATTCTTCAGGCCGCTCCTTCTCGCCTGGGCGGGGCGCGGGGAGCTGGCGACACTTGTCGGCGCCGAGATCGATGGGCCCTTCTCCGCCTTGAGCGGCCGCGCGCTCTTAAGCGCTTTCTATCTCAACGAACTCTTGATGCGGGTATTGCATCGGGACGACCCGCATCCGGCGCTTTTCACGGCCTATCGCCAAGCCTTGGAAGCTCTCTCGCAGGCGGAGAGTGAGGAGCCGGCCTTGCGCCTGTTCGAGAAACGTCTGCTGGAAGACATCGGTTACGGTCTCAGCCTGAGCTTTGATGTGGATGCCAACGCTCCGATTGAACCGGAGCGCGAATATTACTATCAAAGCGATAAAGGTCCCTGGCGTGATCCACCCGCGTACATCGACACGGTGAAGGTCAAAGGGCGCACCTTGATCGCCTTAGGCGCGGCGTTGCTGGACGAACCTGAAGTACTCGGCGAGTCGAAGCGGTTGATGCGATTTATCCTTGCTTCCCATATCGGTGGCCGGCCGTTGGCCAGTCGGCAATTGTTCAGTTAGAGCGTCGAGATCAATGCTTGCATCCAAACCGATTCTGCTTGGGGTCAACATCGACCACGTAGCGACGGTAAGGCAAGCGCGGGGAACCCGCTACCCGGATCCCGTGCAAGCCGCCATGGAAGCGCAGCATTCCGGAGCGGACGCCATCACGATACATTTGCGTGAGGATCGGCGCCATATTCAGGAGCGCGATGTCGAATTGCTCGCCGCCGTGCTTCAAGTACGGATGAACCTCGAAATGGCAGTGACCGATGCGATGCTCGCGTTGGCCGAGCGGATCCGTCCGGCGAATTGTTGTCTCGTACCCGAAAGGCGACAGGAATTGACCACCGAAGGAGGGTTGGATGTCGCGGCGCGCCTCGACGCGATTTCAGAGGCATGCAGGCGTCTGGAGGGTGTGGGCGTACGGGTATCGCTGTTTATCGATCCGGACCCGCGCCAAATCGAAGCCGCCCGCGAGGCGGGTGCGGCGGTCATTGAAATTCACACCGGACGCTATGCGGACGCGGGCGATCCCGAGGCGCGGGAACGCGAGCTCCAGCGTATCGTTGCGGCGGCTCGTCTGGCGGCCGGTAGGGGTCTGCGAATCCATGCGGGACATGGACTGAATTATCAGAACGTGGGCGCGATTGCGGCGATAGCCGAGGTAAAGGAGCTCAATATCGGGCACGCGATCGTCGCGCGCGCGGTGTTCATCGGTTTCGCGGAGGCGGTGCGCGAGATGAAAAGCCTGATGCTGGAAGCCCGGCGATGATCCATGGTATCGGCGTCGACATCGTCAAGGTCGAGCGCATGCGTGCGGGTCTACAGCGTTTCGGTCACAGGTTTACACGCCGGATCCTCACCGATAAAGAGCACGCCGAGTTCGAGTCCCGCCGCTGCCCGCCGCGGTTTCTCGCGAGCCGTTTCGCAGCCAAAGAGGCATTCTCGAAAGCCCTCGGTACCGGACTTAGAGATGGTCTCACACTCCGAACCCTAAGCGTCAGCAACGACTCGATGGGCCGGCCGCTGCTCAGCTGCGCGGGCCGTGCGGCCCAGATCATCGAAGATCTCGCTATTGGCAGTATTCACCTGTCGCTTAGCGATGAAATCGATTTCGCCGTGGCTTTCGTCGTTTTGGAGACCCGGGACAGCCCGGTGAATACTGCCTAAACAGCGGCGATGGCATGCATGGTACTCGCGCGGCGTCGTATGACGCTCGGCGCGCGATATGAACGCTCCCTTACCTAAGTTCTTCCGGGACTGACGGCAGGTTTGCTACGGCAAATCCGTCTTCGCTGCGAGCGTAAGCTGGGGGTTCGGGAGGGTCGGCAGGGAGCGGCGCGCTTGACGGTGATCCATCGGGACGTTCAGTTAATCCACTCATCGTTTCGTTGCTATTGCTCGGGTGCCCGCCGTCCTCACTCGGAGGGGGTTGGCCATCGGCCGCTCCAGCAAACCGTGAGCCCGTTCCCCGTGGGGAACGGCGCCCGCCGCGCCCGCCACGGTGGCCGGAGCGAGAGCGGCCCCGCGGCCGCTGCGAGACATGCCGCTCGCCGACGATCGTGCCAGGGGTTCCGTTTTCTATTACTGGGGCTGGCGCATCGGGGGGTGCTTCAGGAGCCGCCGGGGAAGTTACCTCAAGGATGTCTGGGGCCGGCGCACGCGCCGGCGCCCTCATCTGTCGGCTGCGGCCGCCTCGAGAAGATCGCCCGCCGCGCCGGCGCGGTGGCCGGTCGCTACCCACAGAGGGCTGCTGCTGTGAGAGCGGTGCGGCTTCTACTGGCGGTCCGATCCTGTCCGTATCGGGTTGGACCGACTGCAGCTCCTGTCGCTCGTTACCGAACAAAGTCGATATGAACCTGCGGATGAATCCCGGGTGCGAACTTGTGGTTGGCAGCAGAGGTTCGCTCCCGCCCGGTCGTGCCGGAATATCCCTTATGACATCCTTTACGGCAGGTTCTTCCTGCGGCCGTTTATCCCGGGTGCCCATGTCTCCAGCGTCCACCGCCGGTGCGGGTATCAGGCGATAGCTAGGATCGGCCGCGCCGTGAAGATCATGCTGGCGGATGCGCTTAAGCTCGTAGTGAGGCGTTTCGAGGATGGGATTCGGAATTACAACGACGCGGATCTGTTGCCGAGTCTCAATACCGCTAATTTCTTGGCGCTTCTCATTCACCAGAAAGGTCGCGACTTCAACCGGCAACTGCACCACGATTTTGGCGGTCGATTCCTTCATCGCCTCTTCTTCCATGACGCGTAACACCGAAAGTGCGAGCGATTCGACACCGCGAATGCTGCCTAAACCGCTACACCGCGGACACACGATATGGCTAAATTCATCGAGGGACGGCCTAAGACGTTGCCGCGACATCTCGAGGAGTCCGAATCTCGAAATGCGGCCTAACTGCACGCGAGCCCGGTCCATCCTAAGGGCTTCCTGCAGGCGATTTTCGATCTGGCGCTGATTTTTTTGGTTCTCCATATCGATAAAATCGATCACGATTAAGCCCCCGAGGTCACGCAACCGCAGTTGGCGTGCGACTTCTTCGGCGGCCTCCGCGTTAGTATTGAAGGCGGTCTCTTCGATATCGCCGCCTCGCGTAGCGCGGGCCGAGTTGATATCGATCGTGGTCAATGCTTCGGTGGGTTCGATGACCAGCGAACCGCCCGAGGGAAGCTCGATCTTGCGGGCAAAGGCGGATTCAATCTGGCTTTCTATCTGATAGCGCGTGAAAAGTGGAACGCCATCCTGATATAGTTTGAGTTTGTTGATGTTTTGCGGCATCACCTGCTGCATGAAATCCCGGGCTTTTTCGTATAGGCCCGGGTCGTCGATGAGGATCTCGGCGATGTCATTACGCAGGTAATCGCGGATCGCGCGGATAATCACGTCGCGATCCTGATAAATCAGAAACGGGGCTGAGCGGTCTTTCGATGCCTCCTCGATCGCGCTCCACAAGTGCAGCAGATAGTCGAGATCCCACTGCAACTCGTCGGCCGCCTTGCCCATACCGGCGGTGCGAAGGATAAGGCCCATGCTTTCAGGAATTTTGAGGCCGTTCATGGCGTCCCGCGCCTCCTCACGTTCCATGCCTTCGATCTGCCGCGAGACACCCCCGGCGCGCGGGTTATTGGGCATCAATACGAGATAACGTCCGGGAATACTAATGAAGGTGCTAAGCGACGCGCCTTTGGTGCCGCGCTCGTCTTTCTCGACCTGTACGATGAATTCTTGCCCCTCCCTAAGGACCTCCCGGATGTTGATGCGCGCTCCGCTACGCGGCGCTTCGACAAAAAAGGACCGTGCGATCTCCTTCAGCGGCAGGAATCCATGCCGTCCGGCGCCATAGTCTACGAAGGCCGCTTCGAGGCTCGGTTCGATGCGTACGACCTTGCCTTTATAAATATTTGATTTTTTTTGTTCGCGACCGGTGGCTTCTATATCAAGGTCATAAAGGCGTTGTCCGTCGACAAGGGCGACACGCAACTCCTCCGGTTGAGTTGCGTTGATAAG
>JBOIDM010000039.1:0-2532 GCA_050740575.1 Gammaproteobacteria bacterium | reverse complement strand
CTCAACCGTCGGGTCTATGCCGAGAAGCTAGTGCAAGGAGGCATGTTCGCCCATTGCCGAAACCCGCTCTACGTGGGCAATTTTATGATTCTCCTCGGCTTAGGCATCGCCTCGAACTCGCTGCTGTTTCTCTGCGGGGGTGTTCCGTTCTTCCTGTTCGCCTATTGGGCAATCATCGCCGTGGAGGAGAATTATCTACGCAGCAAGTTCGGCCAGGATTTCGATGACTATTGTACCCGCGTGAACCGGCTCCTCCCCAACTTGTCTGGCTTGACGCAGACCCTCAGCGGCATGAGATTCAATTGGCATCGCCTCATCCGGAAAGAATACGGGTCCACGTATATCTGGATCACCGGCATAATTTTGGTAACGCTCAAAAACATCTGGCTGTCCAGGGACTATCGGCATGGCGGCTCGCTCGAGACAACACTTTGGCTTTGCTTGGCACTCGTGACGCTAAGCTACGGCGTGGCGCGATTCCTGAAAAAGAAGGGTCTTCTAAAAGACGTCCTGGAACCGGCATCGTAAGGCATATTGATTGCGGAAGAGCACCTCAAGAGACGGCGCCAAACAACCGTCCGGCCCCCGCCGTCAATACCATCGCCAGCAGACCCCAGAAGGTGACGCGCGTCGCGCCCCGCAAGGGCGGTGCGCCTGCTGCGTTCGCGGCCAGCGTGCCCATCCCAGCGAGCCCGAGCAATGAGACGGCGAAAATCGCGGGAATCACGTGGCTCCCCGCAGCTAGATAGGCTGTGAGCAGCGGCAGCGCGGAACCCATGGCAAAGCTCCCTGCCGAAGCCAGGGCCGCACTGAGTGGCCGGGCCGCCACGACTTCCGTCAAACCGAGTTCGTCACGGGCGTGTGCGCCCAGGGCATCGTGGCGCGTCAGCTGCTCAGCGACCTGCCGTGCCAGCGCCGGTTCCAGCCCGCGCGCCTTGTAGATGTCCGCGAGCTCTGCCAATTCCATTTGCGGGCTTACTGCGAGTTCGTGGCGTTCTCGTGCAAGGTCCGCCTGCTCACCATCGGCTTGCGAACTTACGGACACGTATTCACCGGCCGCCATGGACATCGCGCCGGCGACCAGACCGGCGAAACCGGAAACGAGCACATGGTCGGCACCACCTGTTGAAAGCGTCCCAACAGAGGCCACACCCACCATCAGGCTGGCGGTGGACACCAGACCATCATTCGCTCCCAGCACTGCTGCCCGCAGCCAGCCGCCGCGTTCCCGCAAATGCCGCTCGTAGTGTCCTTTGCCCATCGTCCAGTGCCCTCCGGTCATCGCGAGCTTTGGATTGTCCCGACAGTCTCGTCAACATATCAATCTGCGTCTGCTGCTGTGCAACGATCATCAGATGCTCCGAACGCATCGGCTGGTAACCGACTGGTCTTGCCGCACTACTGCCCAAGCTCTTGCCTGCCACGCTCAATACGCGAAATGATAAACTCTGCGAGATCCTCACCCATATTCAGATTGTGAGGATCTATTGCGAACTGCTCGATAATCTGCGCGTTACTCATTACCGGAGCTGTGCACAGGCTATCGCGCGCCTCGGCTTTCCCGTATATGCATTGAAGGCGCGGGGCATCAAGCCGCCGCATCTCTGGCTCCAGCGGCCAGCGTTCGGGATCCCGTTCGTCGCCTAGCCACCCAACCTCACCCAAACCGAATCGCGCGACGCGATTTGGAGAAACGAACACGATTAGGCTGACCGAATTTTGAAGCTCGGCAGGAAGACGGTTGTATGCAAACGGGAGCAGATTGGCCCCAAAGGCATAACCCGCGAGGACCACGCGGTCTATGCGCCACTTGTCCCGATAATATTCCATCATGCGGGCGAGATCTTGCGCGACCCGTTCGGGCGTCTGCTCCAACCAGAAATAACGCGATCCGTCGATGCCGAGCACCGCATAGCCCTCATCCTTCAATACATCCGCGAGACCGGACTCTAGCACGCGCCACCCTGCGTCGCCGGAATAGACGATTACCAGCGTTTTTTCAGCGGTATCATTGGACACCTCGATGATCGGCAGTGAGGCGAAAGCATTCCGTTGACCTGCTTCGAGCTGGCGGAGGAAAGATTCGATCGCGTCGTTGTAGAGAGCTGTTAGAGTTTTCGGCATTGCGATGGGCACTGTATCCGCACCGTTAGCACGCCTAGCATCGTGTGCAAATGCGGCTGCTTCAGCGGATAAGGGATGTGTACTACCGAGTTGCCACCCACTGCGTAACCGAGATTGAGGAGATAAGCGTTGCCCTTTCGCTATAGCCGTTGCGATGGCACCGCACAACGTTCGATTGAGCGTGATGGTGGGCGTGAAATCCACACTCATCCCGCCCGCAAACACATACGGCCACGCCTGAGCAAGGGCGACGTAAACGAGCGCCGCTCCCATTCCGCGACCTAGCAAGACGGGGAGCTGATACTGGCTGAACTTCCAATCGGCTTGTCCCCCTCGGCTCACCCGTTGGAGCGGACGGACTAGATCTAGACACTCTTGCGTACTGCCGAATGCCTCCATCGCTTTCAG
>JBOIDM010000038.1:0-32028 GCA_050740575.1 Gammaproteobacteria bacterium | reverse complement strand
TGATCGGGATGGGACGTGCGGCCTCCGGACACTTGCGGCAGGCCCTGGAGATCTTCGACCGCGGGGATGTGGCGGCGGCGGAGGAGGGTCTGGGTGCGCGCAAAGAGCTGATTTCATGGCTTAGCTCCGATCTACGGCAGCTCACCACCTTCGTTCTGGAGGACGCACGGTTGATCGGTCAAGTGATCGGCGTGGTGCTGGCGCTGAGCGCGCTCGAGCGCATCGGCGAATATACCGTCAACCTGCGCGAGAACGTGATTTATCAGGTTACGGGCGAGGACGTGCGACCGCCCGCTGCGCTCACCGGGAAGCCCACGTGAAGGCAGGCTAGTCCCCCTCGGCCGGTGAGCGGCTAGAAGAGCCGCTTCAGATGCAGGAGTATGACCAGAAGGAGCACTACGCCAGTCATCCCCAGCATCACGCACCAGAACGCCGACCGATCCTCCAATCCGGGAAGGCCGGCGACATTCATTCCGAATATGCCGGTGATCAAGGTGATCGGTAGAAACACGGTGGTCACGATTGACAATATGACGAGGTTACGGCTGGTCATTTCCGCAACGCGTCCCGCAAGCTCTTCTTGAAGCAGTTTGGCGCGGGGCCAGCAACGCACTCTCCAGATCGTCCCAAGTGAGCTCTCGGCCCGATCGATCAGCTTCCCAAAGGACGCCGTAGATAAGGCCGTGGACTCGGGCGCGCTCAAGCTCGAGGTTTCGACCCTCGGCAGTGGTGGCGGCAGTCGCCGAGCTCATCTGGGATCAGGGAAGGAACAGAGGCTACGCGAAGCCGCGACGATGCGCGTGATGCTAGGCCGAGGCGCTGGAAGGTTCGACCTCGACCGCGGCACGCGCGCGCCCAATCTCGTGGAGCCGTTCTTGGAGCTTGAGGTGATCCAGGGACGCGATCGGCAGATTGGTGAAGATTGCGATGCGATTCTCCAGCTCCTTGAAGGCGGTGCGGAACGCCTGCAGGCGCTCCAAGTCGGTGCCTTGGGCTTCGGCTGGATCTGCGACACCCCAATGGGCGGTCATGGGCTGTCCGGGCCACACTGGGCATACCTCGGCGGCTGTCCGGTCACAGACCGTGAAGACGAAATCCATAGCCGGTGCAGACGGACCCAAGAACTCCTCCCAGCCCTTGCTGCGGAGCCCTTCGGTCGAGAAGTTGAGGCGCTGAAGCAGGTTCAATGCAAGCGGATGCACTTTCCCTTTTGGATGGCTGCCCGCGCTGAATGCTTGGAACTTCCCGCGCCCGAGGCGATTCGTTATCGACTCCGCGAAGATGCTGCGGGCCGAGTTGCCGGTGCATAGGAATAGGACATTGTATATCCTGTCGGACATTTCCCTCACCCCCGCGGCGTGTTAGCGTTCATGGCCATTAGTTCGTCCCAGCGGCGCGTCGAGCTGCACCAGTACCGGGCTCCTTGCGAAATCGGTTCCAGTGAGTGGTGCCAACCCGTCTCGTCGCTTTTGCACGGGTAACCCATCTGCTGCCGAGGATTACAGCCAACTTGTAGCAAAGAAGCATGACCGTTTTGTGACAACATTCGCCGAGCGTGCAAGGGTGTTGCTCCAACGACAGCCGAAAAAGCGCTAGGATGACCGGTCATGGAGATATTCAAGGAATTCTCGATCGAGGCCGCGCACCTCCTGCCTAACGTCCCCGAGGGCCACAAGTGCCGCCGCCTCCATGGCCACTCGTTCCACATCGCGATCCATATCCGTGGCGTGCTGGAACCGAAAAGCGGTTGGGTCATGGATTTCGCTGAAATCGGTGAGAAATTCCAACCGCTTTTCGAGACCCTGGATCATCGCTGTCTCAACGATATCGAGGGCCTGGAGAACCCGACCAGTGAGAACCTGGCGCGTTGGATCTGGCAGCGGTTGAAACCCGGCCTTTCGCAGCTTACAAAAGTCGTCGTCCGCGAGACCTGCACGGCCGGATGTATTTACCGGGGTGAGAGGGTGTGACAAGCCCTGGGTGTCATCGATCGGACCCGGTGATAAGGCGGGTGCCGCGCTCGAAAGTCAGATAAGACCAGAGCCACTGCAGGGCGACGACCAGGCGGTTGCGCAAGCTGATGAGGAAATAAATGTGCGCGAGGCCCCAAATCCACCAAGCGAGATTCCCTTTAAGACGTAGCCACCCGAAGTCGATGACCGCCGATTTGCGCCCGACGGTGGCGAGGTTTCCGCGGTTACGATAGCGAAACGCCGGAGGTGGGGCCTGTCCCGCGATCCGCGCCCGGATTAGGCGCGCGACATAGACACCCGCTTGTTTGGCGGCCGGAGCAATCCCGGGTACGGGCCTACCCTGGGGGTCCAGCACGAGTGCCGCATCGCCGATCACGAACACGTCGGGTAAACCCGGCACGGAGAGATCGGGCTTCACGATGACGCGGCCGGCGTGATCGTGCTCGGCGCGCAGCCACTGCGCCGCCGGCGCGGCCGCGACCCCCGCCGCCCACAGGAGGGTGGCCGCGGGAATGGGGCTGTCGCCGAGCGTCACGCCGTCCGCGTCGCAAGCCGTCACCGGCTGGCCCAAGCGCACCTCGACGCCGAGCCGTCCTAGCGAGGCGAGGGCGAACTGCGAGAGGGGTTCGGGGAAGGCCGGGAGCACGCGCGGACCGGCCTCGACGAGCAGGATGCGGGCGCTGCGCGGATCGATATGGCGGAAGTCGGCCGATAGTGCCTTGCGCGCCAGCTCCGCGATAGCCCCGGCCAGCTCCACCCCCGTCGGTCCCGCGCCGACGATCACGAAGGTCAGCAGACGTTCCCGCTCGCGCTCATCGGCTTCCATCTCGGCCTGCTCGAAGGCGGACAGGATGCGCCGCCGGATCGCCGTGGCGTCGTCGAGGTGCTTGAGTCCGGGGGCAAACGCCTCCCAGTCTCCGTGACCGAAGTAGTCGTGCCTGACACCTGTCGATAACACCAGATAATCATAGGGCAGCGATCGCCCGCCCATGTGCAGCACTTTCCGTGCTGTGTCGACCGCAGTCACTTCGCCCATCAAGACCCGCGCGTTCGGCTGACGCCGGAGCAAGCGGCGGATGGGCCAGGCGATATCGCCCGGTGAGAGGCCGGCGGTGGCGACCTGATAGAGCAGCGGTTGAAACAAATGGTAGTTGTGACGGTCCACGATGGTGACGGCGACCGGCGCGCGGGCTAGCGCCTTTGCCGCGGCCAGCCCGCCGAATCCGGCCCCGACGATCACGACTTGCGGCTTGCGATCGGAGGATGGTTTTTTACCCGCCGCATCGGTGGGCGTGTTCTCATGCCAGACCATGTTTCCGCACTCGGGAGTTCTGGACGTATGATCAACGGTGCTTCGATCCCCTTGCTGTTATCCAGATCCTCGCCTCTTTTCTGTCGTCGGTTGCAGCAAAAGCTGCGATCCCCCCTTCGGCGGCTGGGCGGGATTCCAGTGGCCGTTACGTGTTCGTTGCTGAGGCCAGATGTCGCGTACGCGAAAAGGCTTCCTTGGGTGGCGCCGCGCTGTCAGGCGTACTTTTTGACGGCCGCTTCAATGGCACTGCTAGCCCTGGTTAGATCTTCTGGCACCATCACCGGATGGAACTCAATACTCGCATTGAACGCTAGGAACCACGGCTCGGCAATCGCGGGGATCTGTGAGGCGTCCTGCATGTCGAGGAAGATAAACGCCGTCCGTTCACCACTGTCGTCCGTGAAATACGCGGCCTGAGGCTTCAGATCCGCCAGTATGGACTGGATGGTTGTACCGAGCTTTCCGGCCTTCGCCGCCTCGTTCCCGGCTTCGACCGGGATGTTCACCTTGACAAGAAATCGCATAGATTCACCTCCGGATGAATTATGGATTATCGCAGTTCCAGATGCCGCGAGCCATGGCCCAGGCGCCGCCGTGCGCAGAGCGGTTGGTTTTACTACCGGGACGGGTCATGGATAATGGCGTACTTTGAACGGAGGACAGAAACATACGTGGCAGTAGGACAACATACAGGCGGGCTGCAGAGTGTGTCCAGCGCACCCTATACGCACACCGCCGCGAGCGCCCGGCCCATCGCGTTGTGGCTCATCATCTGCTGCGCCCTGATCGCCATCATGGTGCTGCTGGGAGGCGTCACGCGGCTCAGGCACGCGGGGCTCTCGATCGTCGAATGGAAACCCGTGACGGGCATAATACCACCGCTCACCGCGCCGGCGTGGGAGGATGCCTTCGCACAATACCAACGCTATCCCGAATACCAGAAACTCAATCGGGGCATGACGCTCGGCGAGTTCAAAGCCATTTTTTGGTTGGAATACCTGCACCGGCTCTGGGGGCGGCTCATCGGGGTCGCGTTTCTCGTGCCGTGCCTTTATTTCGCGCTCCGCCGCCGCATTGGAGGCACGCTCATTCCCAAGCTCGCCATGCTATTCGCGCTCGGCGGGCTTCAGGGCGCGCTCGGCTGGTATATGGTGAAGAGCGGCCTCGTTGATCGGCCCGATGTCAGCCAATATCGCCTGAGCGCCCATCTCGGGCTTGCGGCGTTGATCTATGCCTACATGCTCTGGGTCGCGCTGGGCCTCTTGCGCCCGCGAATTGCGGCGCAAGGATCACGATCAAATTCCCGTGCCGGGTTCGGCGTTCTATGTCTCGTCTTCGTAACCCTGCTCTCGGGCGGCTTTGTGGCCGGACTCGACGCGGGGCTCGCCTACAACACCTTTCCGCGGATGGCAGGCCGGTGGATCCCCGACGGATTATGGCGCCTGGAACCGGGGTACCGGAACCTGTTCGAGAACCTCATCACGGTCCAATTTACGCACCGTGTTCTCGCTCTCCTCAGCTTCTCGGCCATACTAATCTTTTGGCGCGCGGGGTTGCGCTCGGCCCCGCCCGGCCGCGCCCGCCTGACCTTGCACGGCCTGGCCGCGGCCGCTGCCTTGCAAGTCACGCTCGGCATTTCGACCTTGATCTTCGTTATGCCGTTACCCCTCGCCCTGGCCCATCAGGCGGGGGCGCTTGTGCTCCTGACGATGGCTATTTGGACGCTGCACGAGCTGCGCAGTTCTCCGCTCAGATCTCGATCTGGGTTCCCAGCTCGATCACCCGGTTCGTCGGGATCTTGAAGAAATCCATCGCGCTCCCCGCGTTGCGCGACATCGCGATGAAGAGCTTTTCCCGCCAGCGCGCCATGCCCGGCCTCACGGTCGGGATCATGGTCTCGCGGCTCAAGAAGAACGAGGTTTCGAGCTGATTGAACTCGAGGCCCAAGGGACGGCACATGGCCAAGGCCTTAGGAATATCGGGGTCATCCTGGAAGCCGTAGCGGACGAGGATGCGAAAGAAATTATTCGCAAGCGGCTGTACCCCGATGCGGCGATTCTCGGCGACCCAGGGAATATCCTCCGTGATGACGGTCAAGAACACCACCCGTTCGTGCAGGACCTTGTTGTGGGCCAGATTGTGCAGTAGGGCATGGGGCGCGCCTTCGCGATTGGCCGTGAGAAACACCGCAGTACCGGGAACGCGTTGCGGCGCGCCCTCGGCGAAACCGTATAGCACCGAATCGAGGGCGATGGCTTCCTCACGCAGTCGGTCGGCGAGCACCGCCCGCCCCCGTTTCCAGGTGGCGAGCAGGGTGAATACCCCTGCCGCCATCACTATCGGGACCCACCCTCCTTGGATGATCTTGAGCGAATTGGCAGTGAAAAATGCTAGGTCGATGCTGATGAAGAACACGGCGCCGATAACCGTGGTCAGCCTGCTCCATCCCCATAAACCCCGGATCACCACGAAGGCCAGCACGGTATCGATGGCCATGGTGCCAGTGACCGCGATGCCATAGGCCGCCGCCAGATTACTCGACGATTCGAAGGCGAGCACCAAGCCTACGGTCCCGATCAGCAATCCCCAGTTGAGGGCCGGAAGATAAATCTGGCCTATCTCGGCTGCCGAGGTGTGCACGACCCGTAACCGCGGGCAATAGCCGAGCTGTATCGCTTGGCGCGTGATCGAAAACGTTCCCGAGATGACGGCTTGAGAAGCGATCACCGTTGCGACCGTCGCCAAGGCCACCATGGGGTAGAGCGCCCAGGAAGGCACCAAGAGATAGAACGGGTTTTGGGCGGCGCCGGGATCGCGCAAGAGCAATGCGCCTTGACCGAAGTAGTTGATGAGGAGGGCGGGCAGCACAAACCCGAACCAAGCAAGACGAATGGGGCGCTTGCCGAAATGCCCGAGATCGGCATACAAAGCCTCGCCCCCGGTGATGGCCAGCACCACGGCGCCGAGCGAAAAAAATGCATCACGCGGGTGGTCGGCGAAAAATTGGATGCCGTAGACGGGATTGAGCGCCCGAAGCACCCGGGGCTCGTCGATGATCGCCATTGCCCCAAGCACCGCGAGGCTCAAAAACCAAACACACATGATGGGGCTGAAGGCCGCCGCCACGCGCGCCGTGCCCCGGCGCTGAAACGTAAAGAGGGTGCAGAGCACAACCAGGGTGATCGGGATCACGTAGGGCGCGAGCGCCGAGGTTCCGACCTTGAGGCCCTCCACGGCGCTCAGCACCGAGATGGCCGGCGTGATGATGCCGTCGCCGTAAAACAGCGCTGCGCCGAAGAGCCCGAGTAACATCAGTGACCAGGCCGGCCGCGATTCGGGCGCCACCGTGCGCCTGACCAGGGCTATCAGCGCCATAATCCCCCCCTCGCCGTTGTTGTCGGCCTGCAGGATCAGCACCACGTATTTGAGCGAGACCACGATCAGCAAGGCCCAGACGATGAGGGACAAGATCCCGAGTACGTTTCCGTGCGTGATCGCGATCCCGTGCGGGCCATGAAACACCTCTCGGATCGTATACAAGGGACTGGTGCCGATATCGCCGTAGACCACGCCGATGGCGCCCACGGTAAGGCTGGCGAGGGAGTTACGCGACGGCTGCATCGGCGAGGGAATCGATGCCACGGGCTCAGGGCAGAGGCAAGGTGCCGGATAAAATGCGCGCGAGCGTCGCCACCAGAAAGGTATGCTCACAGGCTAAGACCCGCTCGGCAAGCGTCTTGACCGTATCCCCGGGCTCGACCGGCATCCGGCACTGCGCGAGGATCGGGCCGCGGTCGTATTCGGCATCCACCAGATGGATGCTCACCCCGGTCTCTGTCTCACCGGCCGCTAGGACTGCCGCGTGCACGCGATCCCCGTACATGCCTTGCCCGCCGAAGCGGGGCAATAGGGCGGGGTGGATGTTGATCACCCGCCCGCGATAGTACCCGAGCACCCGGGGACCGAGCCGCTTCATGTACCCGGTCAATATGACTAGGCCGGCCTCATGGCGAGTCAGTGCCGTTAAGATCTCCGCATCGAGCACCGCCGGATCGGGGTGAGTTCGTAGGCTCAGGTGGTAGGCTGGGATGCGCTCGCGGCGCGCCCGGTCCAAGGCTTCCGCATTCCCGTTGTTGCTGATCACCACGCGCGGCTCCGCCACTAGGCGTCCGCTGTTGCAGGCATCGATTACCGCCTGCAGGTTGCTCCCGCGATGGGATGCGAGCAACCCGAGTCGATTCAAGGGAGGCAGGTTGTCTGAACGGGGCAGGTGGCGATCGGTCATCGCCGGCGTTCGATCTGCGCCAGGATCTCCTCGTAGCTCCGATCCACGATGCCGCCAAAGAGCGGATCCTCGCTCGCCGCGGCCGCCGCCGTGAGTTCTGTCCAATCCTCATCGCTCAGCACCGTGACAAGCCTTGGAAATATTTCGCTCTCCTCGCGCGCGGAATGTGCGCGGCTGAGCGTGACATACTCGTGCCCCAGCGCGCTGAGCTTATCCACGGAGGTGATCCCTCCGCCGACGACGCCCCGCACCAGATCGGAGAAGGCCTTCCCCGTGTGCCGCAAGCGCCCATGCTCGGCGATCAGCTCATCGACCGGATCGCTACTGCCCGGATCGAGTTGCACGAGCCAGGCGAAGATCCGATCTTCCAAAGGATGATGGGCCACATCCGGATAGATGGCCATGTAGTCCATGATGTCCGCCATCAAGCGAAAGTTGCCGTTCTCCCCGCGGTCCAGGGTCTCGAGCTCCGCATCGAGCAAGGCCAAGAGCTTGGAAAAATTATCATGCTCCCCTTGCAGCCGCCGTATCAACTCAGACATCCCGCCCTTCCTCAGCCACTCTTAGAGGTGAGTTACATTACATCCCAACGGGACATGCGTTTGATTTCGCACCTATGGCTTTACGCTGTACGTCCTCTGCACATAGTCGTCCACCAACCGCTGGAATTCCTCGGCGATCCTCTCCCCGCGCAGGGTCAAGGCCTTCTGCCCATCGATGAAGACCGGCGCCGCGGGAGCCTCGCCGGTACCGGGAAGGCTGATCCCGATGTTGGCATGCTTGCTCTCGCCGGGCCCGTTGACCACGCAGCCCATGACCGCCAAGCTCATGTCTTCCACCCCGGAGTACTTTTCGCGCCAGAGGGGCATCTGAGCGCGGACATAGGATTGGATCTTCTCCGCCAGTTCTTGAAAAACGGTGCTCGTCGTGCGCCCGCAGCCGGGACAGGCGGTCACCAGGGGGGTGAAAGATCGCAAGCCCATGGTTTGCAGGATCTCTTGCGCCACGACCACCTCAGTGCTTCGCTCACCCCCCGGTTCCGGTGTGAGCGAGACGCGGATCGTATCGCCGACCCCTTGCTGAAGTAACATCGCCAAGGCGGCGGTCGAGGCCACGATTCCCTTCGAGCCCATCCCCGCCTCCGTGAGCCCGAGGTGCAAGGCGCAATCGCAGCGCCGGGCGAGCTCCGTGTACACGGCGATCAAATCCTGTACACCGCTGAGCTTACACGAGAGCACGATATGATCCCGGCCGAGCCCAAGCTCTTCAGCGCGTTGGGCACTGTCGAGGGCAGAGACGATCAAAGCCTCTTGGGTGACTTCCCGCGCATCCCGCGGCTGCGCCAGTCCGGCGTTTTCGTCCATGAGGCGGGTGAGCAAGGCTCCGTCCAAGCTGCCCCAATTCACGCCGATCCGGACAGGCTTTCCGTAGCGGAGCGCCGCCTCAATCATGACGCTGAACTGTCGATCGCGCTTGGGCCCGAAACCGACGTTACCGGGATTGATGCGGTACTTGGCCAAGGCCTGGGCGCAATCGGGATATTTCGTGAGCAGGAGATGGCCGTTGTAATGGAAGTCGCCGATGAGCGGCACGTGGCAGCCGGAGGCATCCAACATCCCGCGGATCCGGCCCACTTGGCGGGCCGCGTCCTCGGTATTGACCGTGACGCGCACCAGCTCGGATCCTGCCGCTGCTAATTGCTGTACTTGCTTTACGGTCGCCACGGCATCAGCAGTGTCCGTATTGGTCATCGACTGCACCACTACCGGTGCGCCGCCACCGATGACTACCGATCCCACCGTAACAGCGACACTGTGCCGGCGCGGCGAAGCCGTGTAGAGCCGCTCCCCGGAGGGCTCCGAGGCGGGTTTTTTAACGGGTTCTAGCATGGATCCCCCTGATACTCTAAACCTTGCGTTTAATGTTATCTTAGAAGTGTGAATGGGCGCAAAGCGAGTAGAGGAGGCTAAAGCATGGCTCGAGGTATTAACAAGGTGATTCTCATCGGTAATCTCGGCGCAGAACCCGAGGTCCGATTCATGCCTAGCGGCCAAGCCGTGGCCAATGTCCGCTTGGCGACCAATGAAACCTGGCGCGATCGGGAGACGGGAGAGAGCCAAGAACGCACCGAATGGCATCGGGTGGTGTTCTTCGGCAAGCTGGCCGACATCGTCAAGGAATACCTGCACAAAGGCTCGCAGATCTTCGTCGAGGGGCGGATACAGACCAAGAAATGGCAAGACAAGGACGGCCACGACCGGTATTCGACCGAAATCATTGCGAACGAAATGCAGATGCTGGGCGGGCGTGGCGGGGGTACCGCACCCTTCGAGAATCAAGCGCCGGGCGAACCGGCCCCCGCGCCTTCCGCGCCTCCGCCAAGCCCGGCGGCCCATGCCGATCTTGACGACGATATTCCGTTTTAGCAAGCGCTCACGGCCGGAGGCGGAGGGCGAAAGACACGGCGGCCGTGGACCTCTATGGAAGCTACGCGGAGCTGAGTGCGTCCGAAGTCGAAGGGCGGGACTACCGTGTGCACGTTCGGCTTGCGGATTCTCCGTTCGCCGTGGTCGCCCCACACGGCGGGCGCATCGAGCGCGGCACGCTACCGATCGCCGAGGCGATCGCCGGCCACGAGCACACCTATTATGGTTTTGAAGGACTCAAACCGCGCCGCAACTACTCCCTCCATATCACCAGCGATAATTTCGATGAGCCGCGCGCCTTAGTCGCCGTCCAGCGCGTACGCACCGTCGTAACGATCCACGGCGCCGGCGGATCGGAGCGCGAGGTGTATCTCGGGGGCTTGGATAGCGCGCTGCGGGCACGCTTATTTTGCACGCTGGACGCATCGGGCTTTGCCGCGGTCGAGGACCCGAGCCCCACGCGCCAAGGCATTGGAAAGACAAATATCTGTAACCGCGGACAGTCAGGACGAGGGGTGCAAATCGAGCTGCCCGTCGGCCTTCGTAAGCAGATGTTTTGCCAATCCGTGCCCGGAGTATGGCATCCGAACGCTATTTTCGAGCGATTCGTGACAAGCGTGCGGAAGGTGCTAAGCGAGTATTTGCAGAGATCCTGAGCAGTTCGAAGCCTCGCCCCGGAACACGAGAGCTCATCTTTCACCCGGCGTTATTGCAGTGGCCTCGGCATGGCGATGCCATAGCCTTGTGCGTAATTGACGCCGATGGCCTTGAGCCGCTCCAACGTCGTCGGGCTCTCAACACACTCTGCGATCGTGGTGATTCCCATTACGCTCCCGACTCGGTGTATGGCCTCGACCATGGCGCGGTCGATTTGATCCGTCACCATGTTTTTCACGAAACCGCCGTCGATCTTGAGGCAATCGACCGGCAGGCTCTTTAGGTAACTGAACGAGGCCAAACCGCTGCCGAAATCGTCCAGGGCGAAGCAACAGCCGCGGGCGCTGAGCGCGCCCATAAAGCGCAACGCATTGCTGAGATCGGCCACCGCCGCAGTTTCGGTGATCTCGAAACAAAGACGGGGCGGCTCCCCGTCACATCGATCCAATTCTCCCAGGACAAACTCCAAAAAAGCCTCATCACCCAGGGACGGCCCGGAGAGGTTGATGGCAAAGCGGACGCGGGCTTGATCGGGGCCGCGCGCCCGCAGCACCGCCAGCACCTGCCGCACGACCCAGCGGTCTAGGGACTGGATAAGACCATAGCGTTCCGCCGCCGGAATAAAGGCTCCGGCCGGCACGAGGCCCCCGTCCTCATTGACGAGCCGTATCAGGACTTCCGCGTGTTCGCACTCCGCCCCCAGTTCCCCCAAGGGTGCGATCGGCTGTTCGTATAAGCAGAAGCGTCCTTCCGCCAAGGCACGGTGGATGCGCGGCACCCATTGCATCTCGCTATGCCGTAGCGCCAGTTCGCCGTCATCGGGCTTATAGACATGCACGCGATTGCGCCCCCTTCCCTTTGCGGCGTAACAGGCGCTGTCCGCGGCCATCAGCACCTGCGTCAGGCTATTGGCGGCGGCCGGGATCGGCACCAGACCGATGCTGACACCGATGGCGAAGGTCCTATCCTGCCAGACAAACCGGAAATCACTCACCGCGCCCCGCAGATCATCGGCGATGCGCAGCGCTTGGGTTACCGTGCAATACTCCAGCAGGACGCCAAACTCGTCGCCCCCGAAGCGCGCGAGGGTGTCGCGTTTGCGTACCTTGGATCGCAACTGCATCGTGATCTGGCGCAAGAGCTCATCGCCTGCGGCGTGGCCGCAGGTGTCGTTCACCACTTTGAACTGATCGAGATCCAGGTACAGCAGGGCATGCTGTGCGTCGCTTGCGTTGGCGCTCAAGATGCGTTCGAGGCGGTGTTCCAACTCGGTACGGTTGATGAGGCCGGTCAACGCGTCGTGGGTCGCCTGGTAGGTCATGCGCTTGACCATCTCGCGTTTGTCGCTGATATCGCGAAGAACGAACACCGCCCCGTAGAGTTTCCCTCCGTTATTCCGGATCGGGGTGGCCGAAACCGAGATCGCGAGCGCTTCCTGATCGCGGCGTAACAGGATGGCGTGCTCGTCCACCGCAGTGCATAGCGCCCCGAGGCGGTCTTCCGCCAGTAATCGCGCCAGCGGTTCATCCGCAGCCGGCTGATGCGCGCGGATGATTTTCAGGACCTGCTGCAGCGGCAAGCCCTGCACCTCGGCTTCGCTCCAGCCCGTGAGCCGCTCGGCCTGGTGATTTAGCAGACTGATGCGGCCCTCGACGTCCGTGGTGATGACCCCTTCCCCGATCGAGGCGAGCGTCACGAGATAGCGCTCCTTTTGGCTCTCGAGCTGCAGCATCTTGTCTTCGAGCTTGCGCACCAGACGCGCGTTGTACTCCTTAAGATGGACGATATCGTCGTTCAACGGTACTTGCGGGGTCGCGAGCTCCCCAGCCACCCGCTGTTTGATCACCTCCCGCAACATGTCTATGAAGTGCTCGGGTTCCTGAGGCTTGATGATGAAACGCGCCGCGCCCAGGCTAAGCGCAAACGCCTCATCGCGCGGGTCGGTGTAGGTCGCCGTGTAAAATACAAACGGGATCCGCCGGTAGCGGCTATCGCCTTTCACCGCGCGACAGAGCTGAAACCCATCCATGCGCGGCATGAGAATATCGGAGACGACGAGGTCAAAGGATTGCTCGGAGAGCCGCTCCAAGGCCTCTGCCCCATCGCTCGCCGAGCGCACCCGGTAGCCGTTGGCGGGCAGGAGCCTCTCCAGAAGATAGCGGTTTGGCTGGTTATCGTCGACGATCAGAATGTTCATGTCCCTCCCCCTCCTCGGCGGCGAGCGTTTTAGAGATACCGGGCTATCTGAGATGCAAAGGTCTCCGGAACGATGGGCTTCTCGATATACCCGGAACATCCGAGGCGAAGAGCCTTGTCGCGATCGCCGACCATGGCGTAGGAGCTGACGGCGACGATGGGAATTCGGGCGGTCTCGGGCAGGGCCTTGATCCGTTGAATGGCCTCATAGCCGTCCATCTCGGGCATGTGAATATCCATGAGGATCAAGTCCGGGTGCTGTGCCTGGGCCTGCGCGATCGCCTCGAACCCGTTGCTCGCCGTGATGACCTCATAGCCGTGCGTGCCGAGTAGGAACACCGATAGATAACGGCTCTGATCGTTGTCCTCGGTCACCAGTATTTTCTTGCCCATTTGTTTTCACCCCGCGCCGAGCGGTAGTGTCAAAGTAAACCGCGAGCCCTTACCATACTCGCTCTGCGCCCGGATGTCCCCGCCCAAGAGCCCGGCCAACCGGCGGCTCAGGTGCAGTCCGAGTCCCGCGCCTTCATAGCGGCGCCGGGCCGAGCCGTCCACCTGCCGGAAGGCGTCGAAGAGCAGCGCCATGTTCTCGGGCTTGATGCCGATCCCGGTGTCCGTCACGTGGAATTCAAGCGCTCCGTCCCTGGGTACGCAACGGATGCGGACCTCGCCCTCTTCGGTGAATTTAACCCCGTTATTGGCCAGATTCAACAAGATCTGAAAGACCCGCTTGCGGTCGCTCCTAACCTCGGGGAGCGGAGCGGGGATGTCGCTCACCAACTTGAGGGCCTTTTCAGCCACTGCGGGCTCCAAGCTCGCAATCACTTCCGCGATGACTTCTTCGCAGCGGATGGCTTCGCACTGGAACTCCACGCGGCCCGATTCTATTCGGGAGAGGTCCAAGAGATCATTGATGAGCGTCAAGAGGTGCTTGGCGGAGCCATAGACCATGGAGATCTGCTTGTGCTGCTCGGCGTTGAGCTCCCCGGCGATACCTTGCTTGAGGATCCCCGTGAACCCGATGATCGAGTTGAGCGGGGTTCGAAGTTCATGGCTCATGGTAGCCAAGAACTCGGACTTGAGCCGGTCGAGCTCTTTGAGGCGTTCGTTCGCTTCCTGCAACTCGCGGGTGCGCTCGGCGACCCGCGTCTCCAGATCCTCGCGCGCCGCTTCGAGCATCCGCCGCGCCTGCTCGTGCTGTGCAATCTCCAGGGCCAAGGCGGCGAGATCGGCGACGGACCCGGCGAAGTTCTGCTCATCCAGCGTCCAGCAACGCGCGGGGCCGATGTGTTCATGACAGACGATCCCGACAAGCTGAACTCCACGGCGCACCGGCGCATCCAACATCGACGTGATGCCCAAGGGCACGAGATAGTGACTAGCAAACTCTCTAGTGCGCGGATCGTTGACGGCGTCATCGGCGGCCAGAGCCCAACATCCCCGTAACGCCTGGAAATAGGCGGGATACTCCGCCACGCTAAGCTCTCCGCCCACGCCGTGCCGGTCTTGGTCGCTTTCGTAGATCTCCAGGCATTCCAGCTTGGACTGATCATCGCTGAACCTCCACACGCTGACGCGCGCCACGCCGAGCGCCCAGGCCGCCCGCTCGGTCAGCTCCTGCATCGCCCGCCGGAGATCCAAAAAGCGAATGACCCGGTCACCCGTCAATGCCATCAGCGTAGCGGTTTGCCGCTCCAGGCGTGCTTCGCTCTCGCGCAAGGATCGCTCCGAGTGTTCACGTTGCTCGATTTCCTGAGCGAGCGCACGCGCCATGCGTTGACTTCTCTGCGTGCGCCGTAAGCTGAAACCCAAAAAACCGCTGGTCACGACCAACATCAGCAACAAGGCGATGGGCACGGACCAGGTGGCCCATCGAAGGTGCGTCAACTCCCGCACCAGAAACCCCCCCAAACCCATGACCGCAAGTCCCAGGACTACGGTGATGAGCAGAGGGGCATAGAGCCACCGGCCGGTGCGGCGCTCGCCAGCGGCAGACCCAGGCGAGTCGGCGGGTGGGCCTGCCTGATCGCGAGTCTTCTTGCCCATGGAAAACCGCGCTCCGCGGCTAATCCTCCGCCAACGCCTTCGGGACCCTGTGCGTCTCGATCTGGCCGCACCCCGGCTGTAAATCGGTCCACGATTCGGGTAGGCGAATGCCGACGACGGCGCCGGTCGGCATGAGCTTTTCCTGCGCCGGCAGCGGGCCTGAGGCGAGATAAGCAATCAGATCCTCCAAACCGGGGTTGTGGCCTACCAGCAATAGCCTGTGGGTTTTCTCTGGACAGCGCGCAAGGACATTCAGTAAAGCCGTGACCGGGGCGGCGTAGATCTCGGGAGCCCAATGAATCTGGCCCTTCTTGATACCAAGCACCTCGCAGACCAGGAGGCAGGTCTGACGCGCCCGCTTGGCCGGTGAGCTCACGACCCGGTCCGGGATCAACCCTTGTTCGCGCAGCCAGCGGCCCATGCGCGGTGCGTCGCGCTCCCCGCGCTTCGCTAGGGGACGGTCAAAGTCCGATCCAGGGCCGCTGCTCCAGTCGGATTTTGCGTGCCGCATCACCAACAAACGTCGTCCTGCGCTCGCCGCTGTCATCGCACGCGCGCCTCGCTATACCATGGCTTGGCCCCTTCGCGCTCGCGAGGATCGGCGCCGTTCACCCACTGGTCCCGATAGTCGAGGTAATCGTAGCGCTTCTTGAGCACGATCCTGCCCGTGTTTTCCTTGGCGTAGATGGCGGGGAGGTTGATCCCATTGAAGCGCGAAGCCTTGACTAGGCTGTAGGCGCCGATGCCGTCGAACGTGACCCGATCTCCCACCCCGAGCGGCGCAGCGAATGCGTAGTCCCCGAAGAGATCGCCCGCGAGGCAGCTCGCGCCGGCGATGAGGTACCGATGGCGCCCGTCGCCTACCGCTTCCCGCAAGGCCGGGCTCTGCTGGTATTCGAACACTTCCGGCAGATGCGCGACCGTGGTGTCCAAGACAGCCACAAGTCGGCCCTCGCTCGGGAACACATCGACTACGCTGGCGATGAGAGAGGCTGCTTCCCCGACCACGGCCTTACCGGGTTCAAACAACACCTCCAAGCCATAGCGCCGCTGTAAACGGGCCACGATGCGTGCAAATTCCTCGACCGCTTCCGGCCGGTCGATATAATACCCGCCGCCGAGATTGATCCACTCGAGGCTCGAAAGCCATGCGCCCAGCACTTCTTCGACACGTGCGAGTGTTGCGGTCAGTGGACTGAGATCACGGGCCGCGTGCATGGTGTGGAAATGGACGCCGCCGAGTCCGGCGAGATCGGCGCCGCCCGCGTCCCAAGCGCTCCTGACCTCATCGAGCGCGGCGCCGAGTTTGGAATGCGGCCGGCAGGGGTCATAGCGCGGATCGCCGAGATGCGAGACACCGGGATTGATGCGCAATCCGCAGCGTCCGCCCGCGAGCCGCGCGCGCTCACGGCAGCGCCGCCATTGCGGGAGGGAATTAAAGCTTACATGATCGCAGCGCCGGGTGATTTCGGGCAACTCGTCCGCTCTCAATCCGGGAGTCGTAATGTGTATCACGCCCTTATCGGCGAGCACCTCGCGCGCTAATCTGGCCTCGAACAAAGAGCTCACGGAGAACCCGTCGAGCAGCGGCCGCAGGCACTCGAGGATATCGACGAACGGTAAGGCTTTGATGGAGAATAATAGCTTGAAACCCCTGTCCGCGCGCAGCGGCGCGAACCAAGACAATGCGCGGCGCAGCGCCGCTTCGTCGTAGACAAAGGCGGGGGTAAGAATAGACACGCTCATGTACCCTGCGATCTATATTGTAAGACGCTCATATTACGCGTATTACGCGCGCTGGCGGACTAAAAGATAACACAGCATGGGGACCGGGGGCCGTAAAGCGGCACGCTTAGGACCCATCGGCCGCGTGAATGACGGAGAACCCAATGCCCGAAAGCCCGCTTGACGATAACGAGCGCTCCGCCCCCCTCGCCGAGAGCGCTGCTTTCAAGACCCTCAGCCTGCGCGCGATTGCCGGCATCAATTACGGCGAGGAGATCCGGGTCCGGCCGATCATGGATGCGACCCAAGACCTGTTCGAGAAAACCTTGCGGCTTTTGGATCAACACCAAGCAGGTGCTCAAAGCCCGGCGAGCTCCGATGCGCCGCAGTCGGAGCGTTTCATCCCGGAACACCAAGACCTGCGAAAACGCTTCCTATACGCCGAGGCCGTCGGCGGTTATGCGACGCTGAGCGATCTCATCGACTCCTACTCGCCGGGCTACAGATTCTACGAGCAATACGACCAGAACGGCGCGAATGCGACCCTGACGCCCGCCACGGTTCGGACCCTGGAGAGCTACTTCGCGCGCCTGAGCGACGCACTCGCGCACGCCCACGAGTATTTGCACGAACACGCCGCGAAAGATTTTGACCACGCGGAGCTCGGTGAGCTTCACGAGATCATGATCCGCTCTCGCGAGCGAGCACGCAAAGTATCCGCCATTCTAGGCCATCATCTAATGCGAGAGGTAGAACGCGCGGTGCGGATGCTGAACGCGATCTGTGAGAAGATCCGCACCGTAGACCAGGGGATCAACGGCATCTTTCTGGTCGAAAGCGAGATCATGTTTGTCCCGGCGACCGATCTCATCGAGTGCATCAATAACATCTTCAAGGGCGTGGGCAACCCTTACCTTACGAGCAAGATCGACGGGCTGCTGTTGCTCGCGGCCAGAAACCTGATGATCGAGGTGGTTGCGTTTTATTGCTACTACGGCAGGGAGCAAATCTATGAAAGCTATAAGAAAAGCGGCGGCCGGCTCGGCAAGTCCGCGATCAGCCGTCTCATCCGCAAGGAGATGAAGACCGTGTTCGATGCCTGCAAGGAGAAAAACAAGCTGGTGTTAATCCGCGTGATGAAGGGCGCCGAGCGCAATTTCGAACTGTCGATCGAGGCCATCCAGCGCGAAGCGGAACGCGCCGCCGTTCAAACCGTGCAAGCGCTACTGCCGTCACCTCTTAGCCCTCCCGCGCCGAAACGCGGTTGGCTGCGATCCTTGTTGGCGCGGCTCTTCGGTCACTGACCGGCCGCCTCACCACAGGAGCATTCCGGTCCGCCGCAGCGCCATGCCAGCCCTGTCGATCAAAAACCTCCGCAAGACCTACAAAAACGGTTTTTGCGCCTTGAAAGGGATCGATCTCGAGGTAGAAAGCGGTGACTTTTTCGCCTTGCTGGGTCCGAACGGCGCGGGCAAATCGACGACCATCGGCATCATCACCGGGCTGGTCACCAAGTCCGGCGGCTCGGTCTGCGTCTACGGGCACGATATCGAGCATGAGTTCGAGGCGGCCAAGACGCACATCGGACTCGTCCCCCAAGAGATCAATTTCTCTCAATTCGAACCGGTCATGGATATCGTCGTTAACCAAGCCGGCTACTATGGCCTGGAACGAGCCCTCGCTAAACAGCGCGCCGAAAAATACTTGAAGGCGCTCGGGCTCTGGGAGAAACGCAACGATCGCTCTCGCACACTGTCGGGGGGCATGAAGCGGCGGTTGATGATCGCCCGGGCGCTGGTTCACGAGCCGAAGCTGCTCATCCTCGACGAGCCGACGGCGGGCGTGGACATAGAGCTACGGCGTTCGATGTGGGAATTTCTGCGCGCAACCAATCGCAACGGCACGACGATTATTTTGACCACGCACTATCTGGAAGAGGCCGAGCGCCTGTGCCGCAAAATCGCCATCATCGATCAGGGGATGATCATAGAAAATACGTCGATGAAGCGCCTGCTGGCGCAGCTTAACCTGGAGACCTTCGTCTTGGACATTCGCCAGCATCTCACAACGCCTCCCCCCGTCGATGGCTACCATGTGCGTTTGGTCGATGAGACCACGCTCGAGGTCGATGTCAGCAAGGCCGTGGGGATCAATGACCTGTTTCACGGACTCTCCGAACAGGGGATCGAGGTGGTCAGCTTGCGCAACAAGGCCAACCGGCTCGAAGAGCTCTTCATACGCCTGCTCGACAAGTCCGCGAATAATGCCCATGCTTAGCGGCGCGGCGCGGCGGTATGCCATCGCCTATCAGACCATCGTCATCAAAGAGGTGGCGCGGTTTCTGCGCATTTGGGTGCAAACGATACTGCCCGCGGCCATCACCATGAGCCTGTATTTTATCATATTTGGGAACCTTATCGGTCCGCGTATCGGCACGATGGAAGGTTTTCGCTACGTGCAATACATCGCGCCCGGAATCATCATGATGTCGGTCATTACGAATTCCTACGCCAACGTCGTATCGTCGTTTTTCGGCTCCAAGTTTCAAAAGCATATCGAGGAGATGCTGGTTGCGCCGATTCCCAATTGGATCATCATGGCCGGGTTCATCACCGGTGGCGTCGCGCGCGGATTATGTGTCGGCATCGTGGTCACGACCGTCGCGCTTTTCTTTACCGATCTCCAAGTTCATTCCGTGGCGGTGATGGCTTCCACGATCCTGCTCACGGCCACGCTGTTTTCGCTCGGCGGGCTTATCAACGGGATGTTCGCCCGCAACTTCGACGACACCTCGATCATACCTACCTTCGTGCTCACGCCGCTGACCTATCTCGGCGGGGTCTTCTATTCGATCAAACTCCTGCCCGAAACGTGGCAGATAGTCTCCTTCGGAAACCCGATACTCTACATGGTAAACGCCTTCCGCTACGGGGTGCTGGGCGTGTCCGACATCCCCATAACCATCGCCTACGGGGTGATTTTCCTTTTCATAACGGCGTTCTGGATGCTGAGCTTGCGTTTCTTCAATCAAGGGACCGGGATAAAGGCTTGATGATGCGAAATGCGCGCGCTCCGACTACGTTTTCCGAAAACCGGTCCCGCAGATATTTCTTGGGCGATCCATCCCGACCCGGATAGTAGCCGCAAACGCGAAATGGCGCGGCGAAGATATGCTAGGTGGCGAACGCCGATGCTTGTCCTGCGGCGCGCGCTCCTCGCCGTGTGCCTGATCCCCGCGCTGCTCGTGCTGTGCCTACGCTGGTTCGATCCGTGGATGACGAGCTTCATGCTGCGCGATCTCACACTGGCTCTGGTCGAGGGACGCAAGGATCATGCGTTTCGCTACCGCTGGGCCGATTGGGACACGATTTCGCCGCATGCGAAGCTGGCCGTGGTGGCCGCCGAGGATCAGAAGTTTCCTCTGCATTTCGGTTTCGATCTCGATGCCATCGCCCGCGCCTGGCGCGGCAACTGGCTCGGCGGCCGCTTGCGCGGGGCGAGCACCATCTCCCAGCAACTCGCGAAGAATCTGTTCCTCTGGCCCGGGAAAAGTTATCTTCGTAAAGGCCTCGAGGCCTATCTGACAATACTGATCGAAGCACTCTTACCCAAGCGCCGGATCCTGGAACTATATCTCAACGTAGTGCAGTTCGGGTACGGTGTTTTCGGGATCCGGGCCGCGAGCGAGATGTATTTTCGCAAACCACCCGCGACGCTATCCGCGCGCGAGGCCGCGCTCCTTGCGGCAGTGTTGCCGAATCCCGAACGCTACCACGCCGTCCCCCGCCCCGCGCCGCATGTCCAGGCGCGCCAGGCATGGATCTTAAGGCAGATGACGCGCCTCGGAGGGAGTGCGTACCTGACACGGTTGTAAGGGAGCTGGTAAACTAATGCAACGCGCCATGTCCCTAATCCCACGAACCCCACTGGCGATGCTCCTTCTAACCGCGCTGATGCGAGCGGCTGTGGCCGCGCCAATCGAGGTACACTTGCACTATGCCGGTGTGCCCGGCCATGCGGCCTTTCTCGGCGTCACCCAAGGCTTGGACGAGGCTAACCTTCAGGGCCGGTTCTTAGGTCAGCGTTACGCGTTGGATTTTGAGCGCGACGCACGGGCTCGGCCCGCCGCTATTCTGGCGGTGCTCGAGGATAGAGCGCTCGTCACGCTGGCCGGGCAGCATCCCGGCATACCCGTATTCAATCTAAGCTCGGAGACCGACGCGCTGCGCTTTAACTGCATGGCGAATCTACTGCACGTTCTTCCTAGCCGCGAGATGAAACGCGATGCGCTAGCCCAATGGCGTAAACTGCACCCGGACTCCGAGGCGCGGGTACAGGCGTGGCATCCGGATTTCAAGAAATACTCCGCCGAGCAGCTCAGCAAGCGTTTCTTGAAGGCCCGCGGACGGGCCATGGACGACGCTGCCTGGGCTGGTTGGGCCGCGGTCAAGCTGCTCTCCGATAGCGTGGCGCGGCTCGGCGTCGCGGAACCGGAACGTTTACTTGCCTATATCAGGACGCAGCTTGCCTTCGATGGACAAAAGGGAATCGATATGAGCTTCCGGTCGAACGGCCAGTTGCGCCAACCGCTGTTCCTGGTCGAAGGCGGCAAGGTTGTGGGTGAGGCGCCGGTCAAAGGTGTGGTGGACATCGAAGATCTCGACAGCCTCGGAAGCAGCGCCTGCCGGCAACCGGACAGTTAATCGTCATAGGAGAACTCGTTCATGAAAGCGTTTTTCATACTCGTGTTGATCACCTGCGTTTCATCGGCCGCGGCTGCACCGACCGAGCGGGTATTCGTCACCAACGAACGCGCTAACACAGTCTCGGTCATCGCAGGCCGCACGCTCAAGGTCGAAGCCACGATTGCGGTCGGTAAGCAACCTCGCGGGATCGGGCTCGCCCCGGACGGAAGCGCGGTGTATGTGGCGCTCGGGCGGGAAAACGCGATCGCGGTTATCGATCCGAAAACCCTCAAAGTGCTGCGCAAGATCCCCTCGGGCGATGATCCGGAAGCTTTCGGCGTGCATCCGAACGGTTATATCTACATTTCCAACGAAGATGCGGCCAAGGCCTCGGTAATCGATGCCAAGACTGACAAGGTCATCGCCGAGATCCCGGTGGGACTCGAACCCGAAGGCGTCGCGATTTCCCTCGATGGCAAGCAAGTGATCGTAACCAGCGAATCGACCAATATGCTGCACATCATCGCCGTGCCGGAGCACAAAGTGGTCGCGAACATTCTGGTGGGCGCGCGCCCGCGCGCCGCGGTTTTCGCACGTGACGGGAAAATCGCCTACGCGACCTCCGAAATCGGTGGCGAGGTCAAGCGCGTGGACATGGTAGCCCACAAAGTCCTGAACAAAGTGCCGCTCGGAGATGACAAGATCAAGCCCAAGGACGTGCTGCTCAGCAGGGACGAGAGGACGCTCTATGTCGCCGGGGGCCGTGCCGACCAGGTCATCGTCCTTGATGCTGAGACCTTGCAGGTCAAAACCCGCATCCCCGTGGGCCAACGGGTGTGGGGCCTGGCCCTGACGCGTGACGGACGCCGGCTTTATTGCACCAATGGCGTCAGCAACAGCGTCTCGGTGATCGACACCGCCGCCGACAAGGTGATACAGACGATCGCCGTGGGCGAGGCGCCTTGGGGTGTCGTCATCGATGACTGACAGGTTTTACCCGCGCACTTAGCGCAGGACGCGCCCGTCTGGAAAGGCACAAAACCCCCTAACCCTCGCGTTTAACCGAGTCACCGGCGCTGGGTTGATCCTTCTCCATGCCATGTTTGGCGGCGGCCACCGCCTTTTCGCCCCACTCGGCGACATGCTTGACCGTCTCGCCGCCAAGCTCCTGGGCCTTATGCAGGTTTTCCTTGGCCGACGCGGCCGCCTTGTCCGTCCATTCGCTGACATGCTTGACGGAATCGCCTGCAAGGTCTTGGGCTTTCTGTAGGTTTTCCTTGGCGGTCGCGGTCGCTTTTTCGCTCCACTCAGTGACGTTTTTCACCGCTTCGCCCGTGATCCCCTGCGCCTTTTCGAATCCCTCCTTGGTTGCCTCCGTTGCCTTTTCGCTCATCTCACCGGCGCGTTTGGTCGCGTCACTAAGCAGATCTTTGGCTTTTTCTGTCATTTCCTTCATTTTGTCGAAGATGCTCATAGTGATCCCCCGTGAATCTATTGCCGTTAAGGACATTCGTTCGTGGAGCCTGGTGCGCCGTCGCTACCCTGGACTTTTGCAATCAATGACATGCCTGTCTAAGTATAGCACCGCGTTTCGGGATGGACGCGAGCATAGAGTCCAAACTGAAACCTCACGCGCGATCGCGTTTACGCAGCTCGGTTTAGCGCATTCGCCCAAGCAACGCTCTCGATATACATCTGCCCGATTTGGTAGACCTTGAGATTCTGGTAGGCTACTTGATCCAGGTTCCAGCTCTCGTAATTAACGGCGCAATCTAAGGCCTGCCCGGCATCGCCTGTCCTGTAGACGAGAGCATTCGTAATTTCCAAGGAGAGCGGTAAATCGTTAGCGATCTGCGCAAGAGGGGCATCCAGCATCTCATCCAGCAGTGAGAGTAAGCCCACCAGGAAATACCGTTCCGGGGGTTTGCCGCATTGCAGCGCCAGAAGCTCGCACATCTTGGCGCGAATTAACGCGATGAAGGTTAATTCGTCGGGTGAATACGGCGCCGTGGTCAAGGAAAGGAGATCGGCCCAACGGCGGAGGCCCGGAGCGCCGAGGCGGGAGATCGCCTGCCGGATCGAGTCGATTTCGCGGCGTGTGTCATGCGACGCCGAGTTCGCATAGCGTAACAGCTTATAGCTCAGGGCTACGTCCAAGGACACGGCCTGGGAAAGCGCGTCGATATCGAGGGTCGGCGCTTCGAGCGCGGCGAGCACCTGGACGATGGCCCGATGATGGGTTTCCAGGCGGCGGCCGCGCATGATCTTGGGCCGATCAAAGTGAAACCCTTGAAAGTATTCGCAGCCGAGATCACGGTATAAGGTGTACTGCTCATCCGACTCCACCTTTTCGGCAAGTAATTTGGTGCTATAGGGCTGGAGCAGCTTGACCAGATCCGCGATCTCCTGAGGGGATTGCTGCAGAATATCAACCTTGATGATGTCCGCGACCTCGATGAGCGGTCGCCAAATTTCCGAAAAGACGAAATCGTCCAGGGCGATGTGGTAGCCTTGGCGCGCCAGATTCTGAACGGCCATTACCACCGGCGTGTCGATACGGACGGTTTCCAGGATCTCCACGACGACGCGGTCCTTCGGTAACAACAACGGTACGCCATCGATCAAGTTGCGGCGCGCGAAGTTGATAAAGGCTCGATGCGGCCCGACCAAACGATCGAGTCCCTGCTCAAGCAATGCATCGACGACCACCTGGTTGCTGACGAGGGCGCCCACCATCGTGTCGGCGGGATCGACGGTGACATCGCGAACCAGGAGTTCATAGCCGAACACCCGTAAGTCACGATCGAAGATCTGCTGGCGGCCTATTACGAAATCCGGCATGGGTCGGCCACTACATCAAGGGATGACGTTTCAAGGTGGGGGAATGAGAGTAACTAATCAACTTGCGTTGCGATTTTCGCACGCTATCCTCGCATATGCTTTACGATCTCGCCACAATTCCGCAAATTGGTGACGCTTGATCCGTATCAATGCATTATTCGGATTTCATAGTAAACTTTAACTTCGCATCATTCATTCCCCCTTTCAAGGAGACGACCATGCCCGTGGCCAAGCTGAAGGATTTCCTAGACCAAAATCAGGTGAAATACGTCACCATCGCTCATTCGCGCGCGTTCACGGCCCAAGAGATCGCCCAATCGGCGCATATTCCGGGAAACGAATTAGCCAAAGCCGTGATGGTGAGAACCGACGGCCGCTTGGCCATGGCGGTCCTGCCGGCTTCGTTCCAGATCGACTTTGACCGCCTGCGCGAAGGCGCGGGGGCTTCTAAGGTGGAGCTTGCGAGCGAGAAGGACTTCCAGGATAAGTTTCCGGGCTGTGAGCTCGGCGCCATGCCGCCGTTCGGAAATCTCTACGCCATGGATGTCTATGTGTCGCGGCGGCTCACCGAGGATCGGTACATCGCCTTTAGCGCCGGTTCTCACACCGAGTTGATTAAGCTTTTATACGCGGACTACGAGCGTTTGGTCCGCCCAAGAGTCATTGACTTTTAGCACCCGGCCGCTGTGCCTCGCAAAGCGCAGGCTAAGTGCATGAACCCAGCGGCAATACGATCTCGATGAAGATCAGCAAAATGATGATCCACTCGAGGACCTCCATGCGAACCGCCGCCAAGCGATCGGCCATCTTCTCGTAGATGCTCTCGAGCGTATCCAACTTGCGCAGGATACTCGAATCCCATTCGGCCAGATGGAAGCGTTGGGACACCAGACGGTAAACGCGGGCGAGATATTGGTCGCCTAAAAGCTTCAACGCGTTATTTACGCCCTCGAATAAGATCGCGCCGTCCACCTGCAGTTGCCCGATGTGCTCGAGGTCGGTGCTGGGTCTCAAGACCTTGATAAAGCGTTTATAGGACCGGGCGAGGCTTTCATAAGCGCGACCCAAAGCCTGATCGAGGCGCGAGTCCAGATAGCGCATTTCCACCAGCTCGACGTTGGCGAATTCCAGTACCGCCCGCACGTCATCCCCATTGGCATCGAAAAGTATGGAGGCGTGCCAATCGATGATCGCGAGATCGCCTGGGCCGAAGGAGATGCGATGGGAAATCGCGTCGCCGACCTCTTCTTCGGATAACTCACCTCGTTCGGCACGCAGGATCTGAGCGAGTTGCTGAGCGCGAGATATATAAAAACCTTTTACGTCGACGGGCTCGCCGAAGGACTCGATTTCAAAGATCACATAATCTTCCACATATTCCGCGATGCTCTGACGATCGACCGCCGCGGCTATGACCTGGAGCAGCCGCTCGACCCGGCGGCGCGCGTCGGCCAATAGCTCGGTGTTGTCATAGAGCGTTTCGCTGAGATCGAGCAACATATCGAAGGGCCCGATAAGCGGAATGCTGTAGGCAACCGAAACGGCGCCGAAATCGTACAAGACCAGGTCCACATTGGAACGCGTCTCGATGGCTCCGAGGATAAGCGGTGCCGTCTCCTCGGAGACCCGCAGCGGCGCCGGTTGATAATCAAAATACGGCGGCGCCCTGCGTTGGTGCCGGAGCGCGGCGCGCTCCGTGGCAACGATGTGCTGGGTACGATCGAGGTCGATGGCGGCTGCCACATCGAAGGCGAATAAGGCGTAGCAATTGCCGCTCTTTATCTCCATGCGCTGATTGCAATATGGGGGTATAGCACATTACGCCCACTGTCACCGACCGGATACCGTTGCACCGCGAGCCCTCTCAATAGCCGCGCGCCGTAAGGTACTGCTCGATATCTTCCCGCGCGAAGCCGAGCTTGCGCGCCACTCTGTCCGCATGACTGACCTTGGAGATCCCCTCGATGAGGCGGTAGGTGGGGGCTTCGTGGCTGAAATCGACCTGGCGGTACAGTCCGATCCGATCTTTGCGAAAACGCTCGACCAACTCGTGGTTATGAGTGATAAGGATTGTCGTATTCCCGATACGCCGGAAGCCGTTCAAGATCGCATGCGAGATGGTGAGTTTTTCCTCGTAGGTCGTCCCCTCGGCCATCTCATCGAGGATCACAAGCGAGCGCGGCGTGGTGGCGAGGAAGATCTCCTTGGTGCGCTGTAATTCCGTCCCGAAGCGGCCCTCGAGATCGGCAAGCGAGCCCGTTTCCGGAGCTTGGTAGTAGATGCGATCGGCGACGGCCATCGCGGCGTCCGCGGCCGGCACATAACACCCGATCTGCGCCAAAAGCTGTACCTGGGCGAGGGTCTTGCAAAAGGCCGTCTTGCCGCCGCTGTTCGGACCCGTGACGAAACCCAAACGCGCCGCGCCGAGGTCGATATCGTTGGCTACGTAGGCCGGATTGCCCTTGGCCAAGACCGGATTTCTTACCCGCTTAAGCGCCAAGCTATGGCGGCCGGCATCGAGGATCCGCGGCAAGACCATGGCGCTCCCGAAGTCGCCGGCATACTGATGGAAGGCGAGCAATTCGTCGATCGCGCCCAGGGCGCCCAGGGTGTTTTGCGTCTCCTCGGCCTCGCGGTAGCGATCTCGCAACGGACAAATGAAGCTATCGCGATCGAAGCTCCCCACGGCCGGCACGTAGAACGCGAGCAAGGGTAGCAGCGAAACCATGAGTACCGGATTCGCCGGCGTCGCGATGTAAGCGGCCAGCCAGGGGCTGGTCAGCATGAAATACCCAAGGGCGGCCGCCCCCAGCAGCAGCGGTTTAACGAGCGACGGCCGAAAGCGAATCGCCGGTGAATAGCGGCGTTTCTCATGGCCGAGCTTCAGCCCACGCTCGGTGAGGTACACCGGACCGCGCATCAGCGCATGTGCGGCCGTGGCCGCGTAACTCCGGATCGCATCCACCTGGGCCGCAAGGTAGAGGCTTTCGGGCGTCGGTAGATGTCGCGCGTCGCTCGCGAGCTCAAGCATAAAACGCGTGCCGTGCCTGTAGGCCGCATAGCCGTAACCTTCGTACGTCATCTTGTTCGGTGTGGCCCCCAGAAACCCCATGAAGCTACCGAAGAGTAACTCGTAAAAAGGCTGCTCGCGGACCGCCGCGGCCCTGACAAACTGCCGCAGGCGCTCTCGTAGCGAGGCGTTCGATTCCAATTCGCGCAAGGCATCGTGTTTGGCACGAATCGCCTCTGTTGAGACCGAGGGGTAGGCTAAAGAATGATACAGGGTGGCCTGCCCGGCGCGAGTATGGCAGCCGTTGATGGCATCGAAGATCCGATCCACCTCTAAGATCCGGAAGCTTGCGGCATCAAGCACCCCCGGCCGGAGGCCGGCCAGCGCGCGCACCGAGCTTGCGACATCGCGGTTTCGGGCGATGCTCTCGTAGAAATCCCTAACGGTTTCACTCATAATCCGCCACCTAATTCAGAATACTCCACCATACTCCACCGTCTACGGCGGGCACTTTAGCGTTGGGGTGTCCAAAGGGGGGTCGTGCAACTCCCACCTTTGGTCAAGGGCGAGGTTCATACTCCGCCCGCGAAGTAAAATTGATTTATCGCTGGCTATTGTATGCCAGCGGCCCGACTAAATCGAAAGGCGCGCTCCCGGTCAAGGCAATTGCAAAACTGAGTCAGATGAGAATAATAACGCGGCCATGAGCGCGGATATCCTCATCGACGTGCAAGGCCTCTACCGCTACTACGGCGAGGTCTGCGCCGTCAACGACGTGAGTTTTTCGGTCCGCCGCGGCGAGGTATTGGGTTTTCTGGGCCCCAATGGTGCTGGTAAAACCAGTACCATGCAGATGATCAGCGGTACTCTGGCGCCGAGCGCCGGCGGCATCACGGTCGGGGGTATCGACATTCTCGAATCACCCAAGGCGGCCAAAGCCAACCTCGGTTATCTTCCCGAGCATCCCCCCTTGTATCGGGACATGAGCGTCGATGAGTACCTCCTTTATTGCGCGCAGCTGCATCGGATCCACCGCCATCAATGCGGGAGCATGCTCGCCAAGACCAAGTCGCGCTGCGGGCTAGAGAACGCGGGACGGCGGCTCATCGGCAACCTCTCGAAGGGCTATCAGCAACGCGTCGGAATCGCGCAGGCGATTCTGCACGCGCCCTCGGTGGTGATTCTCGATGAACCGACGGTTGGGCTAGATCCCATTCAAATCCGGGAAATCCGGGATCTCATCGGCGAGCTGCGCGGCGATCACAGCGTCATACTCTCGACCCATATCCTTCCCGAGGTGCAAGCCGTCTGCGACCGAGTGCTGATCATTCACCAAGGCCGCCTGGTGCTGGACGATTCCGTGGAGCGCCTGACGCGTCAACAGTCGGTGACCGGGCTTCGCATCGCCCTTCGCCAACCGCCCGATATCGCGCAACTGCAGGCCATCGCAGGCGTGGAACAGGTCGAGGGATTGGACGCCAACCGCTTTATCCTGCGCCATCCGCCGGATCGCAATCCCGCGGAGAGCCTGGTCGAGCTCGCGGTCGAGCGGCGCTGGGGCTTATTCGAGCTTGTTCCGGTAACCCGGTCGCTGGAAGAGACTTTCGTGCAACTGACCGCCGGCGAGGCGCCGGCAGGAGCGGAGCGGCAGGAGGCGTCCCCATGATCAAGGTCATCGCCGATCGCGAGTTCCGCACCCTTTTCGGCTCGCCCTTGGCTTGGGCGATCCTGGCCGTCGTCCAGGTGCTCCTAGCCTATATCTTTCTAACGCGCATTCAACTCTTCGTGGAATTTCAGCCGCGTCTTCTGGGTCTGGATCGCTCTCCGGGACTGACCGATATCGTCGTCGCCCCGCTCTTCGGCAGCGCCGGAATCGTGCTCCTCCTGGTCGCGCCCATGCTCACCATGCGGATGATCGCCGAAGAGCGGCGTAACGGGACCATGAACCTGCTCTATGCCGCCCCGGTATCGATAATCGAGATCGTGCTCGGGAAATTCCTCGGCCTCATGGCGTTTTTCTTGGTGACGGTTTTGATGATTGCCGCGATGCCGCTGTCGTTGCTCCTGGGCGGCGGCCTCGACCTCGGGCAGTTCGCCGCGGGATTATTGGGGCTAGGTTTGCTATTAGCGGCGTTTGTCGCCGTGGGACTGTTCCTGTCCTCCCTGACGGACCACCCCACCGTCGCCGGGATCGCGAGCTTCGGCGCGCTCTTGCTCCTTTGGATCATCGAGTGGCCCGGCGGATCCGAGGAAGGCGCCGGTCTCTTCGCCTACTTATCCATGGCGCGTCACTTTCAATCTTTGCTCAAGGGGATGTTCAATTCGGTGGACGTGTTTTACTACCTGCTGCTGATCGCCGTCTTTCTGATCCTCACCGTGTGGCGGCTGGACGCGGACCGGCTGCAGCACTAGGCCACGAGAGGCTCTCTGGATGTTGATCTCCGCCAAGACCCGCCGTCATCTCCGCATCAACAGCACGCTTTTTGCCGCGTTTCTCATCGGCATCGCCGGCATGCTCGGGTGGCTCAGCACCCGCTATAGCATCACGGCCGATTGGACCAGCACCGGCCGCCATACCTTGTCGGAGGCCAGCGCGGCCCTGCTGAAACGTTTGGACAAACCGGTGGAGATCACGGCCTACGCCCGCCCCGAGCCCGCCCTCCGCGAGCTCATCGAGGACCTCGTGGACCGTTACCGCCGCATCAAGCCGAATATCAGCTTGAGGTTCGTGAACCCCGACACCGCGCCTGATGAGCTGCGCGAGCTAGGCATTCGCGTGGACGGAGAGCTCGTGGTGCGCTATGCCGGTCGTAGCGAACAGGTTCAGGAACATAGCGAAGAAGAGTTGAGCAACGCGTTGCAGCGGCTGCTGCGCACCGAGGAGCGTTGGATCGTGTTCCTCCAAGGCCACGGCGAGCGCGATCCCCAAGGCGATGCCAATCACGATTTATCGCAATGGGCGCAACGCTTGACTAGCCGGGGGCTTAAGGTGCAAGGGCTCAACCTCGGCGCCCACGCGGCTCTCCCGGACAATACCTCCGTGCTGGTGATCGCCAGCCCCGAGGTCGCGCTCCTGCCCGGCGAGACCGATCTCCTCCTGCGCTACCTCGATAGGGGCGGTAATCTGCTCTGGCTGGCCGAGCCCGGCTCACTCCAAGGCCTCGAAGGCCTGGCCGAGGCGCTCGGTCTGGTGATGGAACGCGGTACGATCGTCGACCCCGCCACCGCGCTTTTCGGCATCGACCATCCGGCCATGGCACCGGTGACGAACTATGGCCCCGAGGTCCCCGTCGCGGGATCCCGGTATATCACGGTATTTCCCTACGCCCGCGCCATCAAGCAAAAACCCAAGGGCAGCTGGCGCGGTGTGCCCATCTTGAGCGTCGGATCGCAAACCTGGGCCGAGACGGGCCAGCTCGAAGGCGAGATCGCCTATGATCAAGGTAAGGACCTGCAAGGGCCGCTCGATATCGGCGTGCGCCTGACTCGTGAGCGGCCCGTGCAGAATAAGAGCACGGGAGATGCCGGTAAAAAGGCGGGAGCGGACAAGGCAGGCGAACAACGCGTCATCGTGCTCGGGGACGGAGATTTTCTATCCAACAGTTATCTCGGGAACAGCGGTAACCTCGACCTAGGCCTTAGAATCATCAACTGGCTCGCCACGGATGATATTCTCGTCGAAGTGCCGGCCCACCGGAGCGTGGATACCAAGCTCGACCTCACCGACACCGAAACCGCGATCATCGGCTTCGGATTCCTATTCGTGATTCCGGCCTTGCTCGGGGGCGTCGGGTTCTACGTGTGGCTGCGGCGCCGGCGCGCATAGCGATGACTGCCATAGGCACGCGGCTGGGTCTCAATGCCATACTGCTGGCGGTGCTTTCGGTGCTGGTGTTCGTCGTGATCTCGGAACCGGGCAAACAAGCGGATGCGCCCCGCCCGAAGATCAGCTCCATCGCGCCGCAGAGCGTGAACAGCATCCGCATCACCCGTCCCGGCGGGGAAATTGTCGAACTTCAAAAAGAAGCCGGCCACTGGTTGTTAAAACAACCTTTCTCGGTGCGCGCCAATGAACCGCGTATACAGTCCTTGCTCGACTTTTTAGCAGGCGAGAGTCAGAACGCGTTTCCGGCCAAGGATCACGCTCTCAAGCGCTTCGGTCTCGCGGAATCGGCGCTGCGCTTGCAATTCGACGACTCGCTCTTTGCCTTCGGAGAGGTGAATCCTTTGAGCGGCCGGCGCTACGTGTTGCATGGGGATACGATTCATCTCACCGGCGACACGATATACTCAACGCTAGCGGGCGCGGCGGAGGAACTCGCGAGTCCGCGTCTCCTCGAAGAGGGAACCGAACCGGTCAAATTGAGCTTGCCGAAATGGGTGCTTTCACGCGGCGCTAAGGGCCACTGGACAGTATCGCCGCCCGACCCGCGGATTAGCTCCGATGCGCTGAAAAAGCTGGTGGATGAATGGCGGAATGCACAGGCTTCGACCGTCCGCCGGAGGCAGAAACGAGCGTCGCAAGGGACCGTAAGGATCGAATTTCAGGCGGGGCCACCGGTCCAGTTTGAGATCCGTGCGAAAAACCCTGAATTCATCTTGGTGCGTTCCGATCTCGATTTGGAGTACGCAATGTCGACCGAGACGGGTCAGCGGCTGCTCGAACCTCAAAGGTCTACCAAGCCGCTCGCGCCGCCCAAAAAGCCGACAGCCCCGCAACGATAACGGCGCCACAGGCTGCATGCGCCGCCAGGCCGGACCGGCCGCACTTAGGCCGCCGCTTTGCCGAAATGATCGGCGAGCACCACGCGATCGCGGCCGTCGCGCTTCGCCTGAGAAAGCGCGTGCTCCGCGAGCTTTAGCAATTCGTCC
>JBOIDM010000037.1:0-21396 GCA_050740575.1 Gammaproteobacteria bacterium | reverse complement strand
GGTCTGGGAAGCGCCAACGACATTCGCGACTAGAAATAGCGGAACATACTGGATCATCGTCCATAACAAATTTGTGAGACCCAGGAAGCTTCCTTGTTGCATGAGGTGGCGCATATCCGGCGCGGCGAAGCGCAGGCGCACCGGGACGATCCAGAGCTGCTGCACCACAAGGTAATAGGCCGCGCCAAGAGCGGCGGCTACGATCTCGACCATGCCGACACGCAAGATGTCGTGTGGGCTATGAACGAAAAGGACGACGCCAAGAGCAAAACCGGTCGTGCGAAGCAATTGCCCTGCTGCATCCGCAGCCATGAGCTCACGGGCTTGCAGCAGCCAGTCCTGTTTCCATGGCAGAGCCAACAGACTCAGGGAGAAGAGCCAGACTAATTGGACAGTCGTGTCAGGGTGGCCGCTCCAGGCCGTGGTCAACCCCATGAGCGGGATTACGACAACCGCGATCCCAAGCCTAGTAGCCGGAATTAGCGCCCCCAGCGCCGACGCCCGGTGAGGAGCTGCGGAGATCTCTCGCACACCAATCGGTCCAAGCCCCCAGTCGACGATCACGGCGAAGAAGACGGCCAAGCCCACGGCGTATTCGACGGCCCCGTAAGCTTCTGGATCGAGCACTCGGGCCAGATACGCGAACGCAATGAATCCGATCGTCTTGCCCAACAACTGACCGCTAGTGAGGGCAAAGAGATCGCGTGCGAGCTTGAATCTTTTCGGTTTCCTCATGCGTGGCGCAGTCGTTAGGTTATCGGTGGTGCGTGGGACGGACTCCCCATGGGCGCGTCTTTCTACCAAAATCGTGAGCTTAAAAGTGCGATGTCTGAATCACGCGGAGAGCTGAGCCGCGATCCAGACGCAAGCAATACCTGCAAGAACAAACCAACTCGTGCGGTCCTTTAAACTGTATATGACAGGATCGTGGTGCATCTCACCGCGGGCTGTCTTGATCCACAGCCGGCTGACCCAAAACAGTATGGCTGGACACAGCAACCATAGAACACGCGGTTGCGCGTAGTGTGATCCGCCGTCATAGCTGTCGATGTAAAGCGCCAGAACGAGCACTGCCACGTAGCCGCTCGCGACCCCCATCGTTGCAAGTATGGGATAGTCGTCGAGGCGATAGTCGCGTCCAGCAACTGTGAACTGCCCCTGCCTTCGTAGCGAGACCAGCTCGGCGCACCGTTTTACAAGCGCCAAGCTCAGGAACAAAAACACCGAGAAGGCGAGCAGCCAGTTTGAAACCTCGATGTCCGTTGCCGCCGCGCCGGCGAGGATGCGCAACGTATAGAGGCCGCCTAGGAAAATTACATCCATCAGCATGAGGTTTTTAACGTAAAGCGTGTAGCTGAACGTCACGACGAGATATGCGAGCAACATCCATCCAAATCGCGGGGGCAGCAATGCCGCCAGTCCGATGCCCCCGAGTAGAAGCAACGCGATCAAGGTCCCGGCGACAGGCAGGGAAATATCGCCCGACGCAATTGGACGCCGACACTTGTACTCGTGGCGCCGATCGGACGGCAGGTCGAGCAGATCGTTGAATAGGTATGTCATCGACGCGCACAGTCCGAAAGCGAAAAAAGCGATCACGAGCGCACCCAGAGCGTGCGGTTCGTCCCATGCCTGGGCCATCAGCAGTGGTACGCCCAGCAACATATTCTTCAGCCACTGGTGGACACGCAGGGCCCGAAGGTACACCGAGGGCCCGTGCGAACGATCTTCGAACACACGCTCCACCTTACCGGTCGAGCGCAGCGCTTTCTCGACTCCCCGATCCGGGTTAACCAATAATGCCCTTCTGGCTCGGCGCCAGATCGCCAAATCCGGCTGGGCATTACCAGCATAATCGAACGGCAGGTTGCCACAGTGCGCGAGGATTGCATCGAGCTTGCGCGAACCGGCAAGATTGATCCGGCCGTCACTCGCTAGCACACCGGCGAAAAATCCCAAGCGATCGGCTAGAAGTTTCACGGCATGAGCATCGGCGGCGCTCGCAAGATAGATCGGCCGCGCACCCGCTGCCTCGGCTTTGAGAAATGACACAAACTCCTTCTGTAACGGCAAATACTCCACATCGGGCTCGACATGCTGCGCGATCTTTGCCTTGACGTACGCCTTGCCGCCGGTTACGAGCCAGACGAGCATGGCGACGCCATATATAGGGTTGCGTTTCAGCAGCTGCAGCGCTCCCTCAATGAACAGGTCTGCCTTGACCAGAGTACCGTCAACGTCCACATACAGCGGAACCGCTGCCGCATCCATAGCCATTGCAATGCCCTGATCCCGTGCCACTTTTTCCGCTTATGAGCTTCGATCTTTACCGGTCATCATGAGTCGAACGCATCGGATTGTCGTCAATGGCTAGCGCGTGGCCTATCCAGGTCATACACGATGAATCCGCCCGTCGTGAAAAGCTTGTTGTACGGCAACACGTGCGCCTCCTCCGTCACGAAGTAACGATACAACGGATAACGCGCCTTAAGCCTTGCGGTATGGGATCCGTCAATAGCTAGGAAGGCGGACCGCATAAAGGTAACACTTAGATCGCAGTATTTACTCGGCATGCCTTCATAGCTAAAACCCATGAGATCCTCCATTCTCCGCTTCCAGAATCCCGCGAATTGCGGAGAGCCCAGCATCAGATTCCCGTCGTGGTGCTCCTGAAAGAAAATACGGTGGTTCGGGAGTGCATCTCTGAAATACCTGAAGTAGGGTGGAATGATGAGACCTTCGCCCACGGGAACGCTCCGGCGGATCGCAGCGATGAGCTTCTCAAAATTTTCCGTGGTAAAGAAGGCCATGCTGGCCGCGTCATCGATGCGCCGCGGCTGGCCGCTGTCCAAGGAGTGGATGCGGAAGATATTTCGCTCCCCCGCGTAAGTGACCGCAGGGCCGCTCATCTCAAAAAGGAGGGGCTTGATCAGTTGCTCGTCGCCCGCCCGTGCGACGGCAGACAGGTAGGTGTCAATTCCCGAGGCACGCCCAGAATTTAGAGCCCACCCCGCGTACGCCAGCGATACGGCCGTCTTGCCGGTGATGACACCTTGCGCCAGTTGAGCAGTCCATGCACCGGCGATGATTACGGCGCCAGCTAGAGTCGGGCTCATCCATCGCAAGACGCAACGAAAATGTTCGTGCTTGTGCAACGCTGTCCATGCCTGCACAGCGGCAACCATGGCGATACGGCTTACCATGACGATCAGCGGAAAGAAGGCGAAGCTAAAAAGACGATAGCCAACAGTTAGCGTGACAAGTGGATGGATGATCGGCGTCGGGAATAGCACGCCGAATACGTATTCGGCGAGAGCAGCGACGATGAACAAAGCCGGGATCGCCGCTGCAAACCAGAAGGAAATGTGCCGATGATAATCGGCAAACACCCGTGAATACACGATAAGGCAGCTACCGATCAGGAGAAAGTAATATCCGACCGTCTTGGGTAGGAAGAGGATCTGATACAGAACGGAGAAATCATCGGCTTCATCCTTGATCATCTCTCCATACCAGTCCGCATACGACATCGGAACTTGAAGGTCAGTGGGCACCTCCGCTATCAGGAATTTCCAGATTGCAGGCATGAAAGCCACCGACGCGGCCGCAATCCAATGCCATAAAATTGAAGCGTATTGATCTCGCTGCACCGCGATCGGGGCTGCGAGCGTGAATAACCCGAAGGCAAGAAACCCCGCGGTCGGGTGCGTATAGCAGGAGGCGGCTGTGCCCCATAGCGCTGTGCTAAATCGCCCGGTGATGAGACTCAGATAGCTGAGCGCAATTAGCGCGAAAGCTAATGTTCGAAAGGAGAAGGTGTAATAGGCATCATGGGGCACGAGCTTCGTGCCATGGCCGGTCAATTGAAAAAGCGAGCCCAACGGGAAAACCAGCAAAGTCACAACCGCTGCAAGTACGCAGTTCGGTACAGTAATGGAACCGAGGTTCTTGCACGCCGTATAGGCCAAGCCGAACACGCACCCGTTGAATATGGCGTGCGCGATGAATCCGACCGATAGGAATGCGAGCGGGTAGACGAAGATCCATCCAAGCAGCGCATAGACAGGCGGACGGGCAAACGCGTAGACTGCGTTTGACGGGTCATCGTGCGCAGTGATGTTTGACAGCTGGCTTATCAGAAAAAACGTGCCCTCGGGAATCTGCGGGCCTAAAGCCAGCCAGTGAACAATCGGCGCTGCGACAAACAACGCGGTCAGAATACCGAGCGTGCGCGGCGCCAGGTTTGTCGCTCCGTCCCTTGTACTAGGACACGACAAGAGCGGCTTTGCGATCATCGATTCGCTGACCGGAGCGCAACGACGTTGCCGCCTTCGATCGCAGCGGCGTTTGAACAACGTACCTTCCCGGCTTCGCGCTCATAGAGCAAGTCCCTTGCTCGGCTCATGCGTCACGATGCTTTGACGCTCCCGACAACACTTTATCTTCCAGCGAGCTTCGCTTGATTTCAAGCCCGGTATACACTCGATCAGTACGCACATCGCACGTGTAGCGTTTCAGCGGCCGCAGTGAACTGCATGGACTCTTGCCGCTGCGGGGGTCGAATGACAAGCTGTGCAATGGGCATACGATCTTACCTTCATCGACCCAACCCCCGGCCAGGTCGCCGCCCATGTGAGAACAGCGGCGACTGACCGCAGCAAAGTGTTCGACACCAAAACGTGCAACACAGACGTCCTCCGAGATAGCCCGGATCGTTCCGATTGGAAAATCCGCAAGCAAGATCGAACCGTTTTCGGGCAACGCTAAGGGCTTGGACGCGGTCTGGACCATCGACGCGTCGCTTCCGCTCATTTTTCCACGGCCGACAATCTTGTAGCGAAGCCTGTGGAATTGGTATCGCAAGAAGCTCCACTGAAGATTTTGGGGTATCCCCGCCAGCCACCGAAGGCGTCCTGCAGCCAATCCTGCATGCAGGTAATGGTGATAGTGCCCGTGCGGGTAATGAGGCTTGCCGAAAGTAATCCGATAACTGACGACGTATCGCGTTCGATCCGTTCGATTCAGCTCCGAACCGTGAAGATGATTGCTATGAAACAGGACGGCGTCGCCCGCTTCCAGTTCGAAGTTGAGCGGCCGATGAAGCGAGACACTCGAATCGATGTAGCCATCCCTGAATGCAAACTGCTTTCTGTACTCGTCCTTGAAGATCGTCAGACCGTTGCCGCGGCGAACCGGCCCCAATGCCATCCAAATATTGATCGCGTTGTCTGGGCAATCGACCCATGGGTCACGGTGCGGTCCATGCGCCGTGATCTTCCCGTCCCCGTGCCGCTGGGCGAACTGACGGTATTCCGTCCGCTGGTTGGCTGCGAGATCGTAGGGGATATGGAAACGCACATTAGGACTGCGTTCGAAGTAAAACACCCCCGCATCGGCAAAGAGGCGTGAAGTCAACGCTTGCAGAGCGGTGTGTGCCATCGCGGTCATCACCTCGTAGACCGCATCGGTCACTGCGGGAATCTCTGCGGGCGTGACCCTCTCATGAATCCGATCAAATCCATCCCGTTCGACTGCGTAAGTTTTCTCGTCGCCGATTACTGAACGGATACCCTTCAGGGTAGCCTGGACAAACGCGTCATAGAGGCCAGACTGTTGCAGCGCACGGCGCAGGACAACAACTTCCCCATCCAGAATGCGGCGAGCAAGTCCTTGGACTGGGCCCATTGATTGCACTTCCAACGCTGATTGAGTTGACATTACGGCTCCATGAGAACGCACTGAGTTCAAAGGATAGGAAATTCAACGCGCTTTCGCAATGCGTAACGCGTCCTGGGAGGGGGTGGGCGAGTGATCGGCTGGTGCGAGGCGTAGTTTTTTGGGATTATGGGGTGATTGGCAGGCGAGACTTTTGCGCGTTGACCGGCGCAACTAATGTCCTCTACAGGGATTCAAGGGTATGAGGGGAAGACTGGAGCGGGATTTGCTGCGTGTACCGATCAGACTATGCGGAATACGCGGAAATTTCCCTTTTTCATGCGAAGGAGGACGTCCCGATCGGATTTGCACCCGTGCGACAGGCATCCCTGTTACCGCCTGCGGCCTGAGATCGCCCATGGGCGTTATTACTCAAGGAGCTTCGCTAAACGGCCGTGGCCAACACACGCCTTCTGGCTCTGCTGTTCATCGATGGCTTACAGCACCAGCGCGTCGCTTAATTGAGACAGGGTATCTCTCTCAATACCGCCCGCCTGTAGCCCGAGGCGTGCAGTCGCCATAGGCTCAGCGATGTTGTTATTGATGGGGTTATTGGGTTACACCGACCGCGACAACGCGTCCGGCGTCTCAGCGATGAAGACACCAGCGCCAAGATGCACGCCCTAGGTTTACGGACCGCGGCATCGGTCATTCGGGAAAACGGCTTAACCGGTGGAATGCGCGAGTGGCACCGCTGCATGCTCGGCCCGGTCCGGGGGATTCATAGGGGTTGTTTGATTTACAGGACGATGTGACGAGCATGGGTCTAGGAGATGCCAAGCGCTGAGCCACAGTGCCGCAAAACGCGAAGTGAATACTTGAGATAAACCACTGCAACCTTATACTTTATCGGAAATCAAACACAGAAGGAAAGCAAGAGAAATGGATTATAGTCGTGATTCCGACCGACCGGTCGTAATAATTGGCGCTGGGCCAGCAGGGCTCACAGCGGCCTACGAGCTTGCTAAGCTCGGTCGCGCTCCAATCGTACTTGACAAAGCTTCGATGGTGGGCGGACTTGCTCGAACCGAAAATCATGCGGGGTATTCCTTCGACTTAGGGGGCCATCGATTCTTCACCAAGGCCAAAGAAGTATCGCAGATATGGCACGAAGTCCTAGGCAAAGACTTCCTTCGGCGGCCCCGCCTGTCGCGTATCTATTATAACCGCAAATTTTTTTATTACCCGTTAAAGCCGCTTAATACCCTGGTACAGCTCGGGCTGATCGAGAGCATACTGGTCGGGCTCAGTTACCTTAAGTGGCAACTGCTTCCTTACCGGCGCGAAGACACCTTCGAACAGTGGGTAACCAACCGCTTCGGCCGGCGTTTATTCCTTACGTTCTTCAAGAGCTACACGGAAAAGGTATGGGGAATTCCCTGCTCTGAGTTGAAGGCCGAGTGGGCGGCGCAGCGCATCAAAGATCTATCCCTCAAATCGGTGCTGATAAACATGTTCTTCCGCCCGAAGAACACCATTAAGACTTTGATCGAGGAGTTCGATTACCCACGCCGGGGCCCAGGCATGATGTGGAACGCCGTTAAGCAAGCTATAGAGAAGCGAAACGGCACCGTCAAGGTGAATCAAGAAGTTCGCCGCATTAATCATAATGGCCGTTGCATCGAGAGCATCCTCGTAGCCTGCGATGGTGAGGAGCACTTGGTTACCGGAAGCCACTTTATCTCAAGCATGCCCATATCAGAGTTTATACAACGCCTTAATCCGGCTCCGCCAGCGGAAGTTCTGCAGGCTGCCGGCGATCTTCGCTACAGGGACTTTTTAACTGTCTGCCTTATCATCAATAAATCAGACATTTTCCCAGATAACTGGATTTATGTCCACGATCCGTCTGTACAGGTTGGCCGGGTGCAGAACTTTAAGAATTGGAGTCCCGAGATGGTACCCGATCCATCAAAGACCAGCCTCGGCCTCGAGTATTTCTGCAACGAGGGCGACGAGTTGTGGAATACGCCCGATGCCGGGCTTATCGAGCTTGCGCAACGAGAGATTGCCCATATTGGCTTAGCAAGGTACGAGGACATTGAAGACGGTTGCGTCGTCCGAGTCTCGCATAGCTATCCGGTTTACAATTCCGACTATCGAGAGCACCTCGATACGATTAGGAGGTTTATAGGCGACTTCGAAAACTTTCAGACGATCGGCAGAAACGGCCTTCATCGATACAACAATCAGGATCACGCGATGCTCACCGGGCTGTTCGCTGCCCGTAATATCGTGCTCGGCACCAAGTATGATTTATGGACCGTCAACGAAGAGCAGGAATATCATGAAGAGATCTTCGACGGAATCGAAGAGCAGGACGTTGTCGCGGCGGTGCAGAACGCGATGACGGAGGCATTCGGTAAGCTCGACCGGTTTGGGTTTGGGCTGTCCATAGGCATCACCACCTCGCTAGTGCTCTTCGTATCCACTCTCTGGCTGGTCATCAAAGGTGGCGAGACCGTCGGTCCCAATTTACAACTGCTGAGTCAATTCTTCCCGGGTTACTCCGTTACGCCTTTGGGCAGCGCTATTGGGCTTGCTTATGGTTTTGCTGCGGGATTCATCGGCGGTTACCTCTTCGCCTTAGCACGCAATGCTGCCCTATTCTTCCGGTTGGCAACCATGCGCGGCCGCGCGGAGCGACAATTGCTGAGCAAACTGCTCGATTACTTCTAGGCCTCATATACGTGCCAAATTGTCTCCAAGTGCGTCCAGCTCTGTACGTCGGCGGCTGATTTTACCAATATAGTGAACGACTTTTTGAACGTCTGTTCAGCATGGGAATCTCACGACGAGATCGACATGGATCGGGATCGGTATCATCGTCCTCGGCGTGTCGATGCTTGCGAGCACATGACTCGCCTGTAGCGTATACGGCAGCTTAAAAGCCAACTTAAATATATAAGGATCATGAATCAACGGTCACCCATGGGTGCGAGAGGAGCGACTTTGCCTTATAGCAAGCCTGAAACGAGTAAGCTCGCAGTTGTTACCACCTCATTAATTGGTACTTTGCTAATTCTACCGGGTATTCTGGTTCCATCGTCCACGCTGATTGAAACTCTCAGAGCGACGCCTATGGACCCCTCGGGAGAGTTGCTGCTGGGGGCTACGCTTTTCAAGTTCGGCCTGGTAATCCTCGGACTAGTGGTCATAGTGATAGGCCGTTCTTTAATTTGGAAGTCGGATATCCAGGGCAAGGACCCGCCTTCCGATTCCCGAAGTCACGTCATTGTTGCGCTCCTTACAGCGATCGTCGTCGCGGCATTCGCACTCCGCTTATACAGGCTTGATGGCGGGCTTTGGTACGATGAAATAGTGACTTATGTCAACTATGCGCGGATACCTTTCGGAAAAATCATCACGACGTATGACGACCAGAACCAACACATTCTATACAGCTTGCTGGCCCATGCTTCCTTCCAGATATTTGGTGACAGTGCTTGGTCTTTACGGTTTCCGGCGGTTCTCTTTGGTATAGGGAGTATCTGGGCCCTTTATCTTCTGGGACGCGAGGTTAGTAACACTAGGGAAGCATTGCTCGCCGCCGCCCTTCTTGCTTTTTCCTATCATCATGTTTGGTTTAGCCAGAACGCGCGTGGATACACGGCACTTCTTTTTTGGACAATCGTGGCCAGTTGGTTATTTCTGCGCGCACTCCGTGAAGCGAAGCCACGACTTTGGCTCTTGTATGCCATTGCCGTAGCCTTTGGTGCCTACACACTGATATACATGCTCTTCGTCGTTATCGGGCACCTCGTCATTTATTTGATCACGCTTTTCGCTCGACGCACGGAAGTCTGGCCTAACAGGTGGGCCGGGGCCTTTCTCGGTTTCTGTCTCGCTGGCTTTCTCACCTTTCAGCTCTACGCGCTGGTTTTGCCGCAATTCTTTACCGCCTTCACGAAAGTCGAGCACGTTGCGACGATTTGGACACAGCCTATGTGGGGCTTTCTCGAATTCGTCAAGGGCTTGCAGATCAACTTTTCGGGCAGCCTTTTTGCCGCTGCGGCTCTCTTGGTGTTCGGGACTGGCTTCGTGAGTTTTATGCGGACAAATCCCGTAGTTATAGGGTTGCTGATCATTCCGGCACTAACCTGTATCGCTGTGAAAGTGGGCATGGGCCACGACCTGTGGCCGCGCTCTTTATTCTTTGCCATGGGGTTTGGTGCACTTGTCGTTGTGCGCGGCGCCGTGGAGTTTGGAAGTGGCGTGGCTCGCTTGGTCCACCTGGCGCCTACAAAAGCAGTGCTGGTAGGGAGTGCCTTGTGTACCGGATTGGTTATCATCTCTGCCATGTCTATTCCGTTCGCCTACGGACCAAAGCAGGACTATCTGGGACCACTTGCTTTTATCGAAGAAAACAAAGAGCCGGGTGATGCTATTGTTATTGTCGGAGTTGCCGAGTTCCCTTATAAAAACCTCTACAAAGTGGATTGGGAAAGTGTGAAAACTTTAGATGTTCTCAACACGATTCGCTCCCGTACAAAACGAACGTGGTTGGTCCATACTTTTCCGATAGAGACACAAAGCGTAGATCAGCGGATCCTGGCCAGCATCCAACACGATTTTAAAGAGGTGAAGCCGTTTTACGGCACTTTGAACGGTGGAACTATTTTCGTCTACCGGTCAGACACGCCTCCTCCTTCCGCTTTCGATCAACGGTAGTCAAAGGAGATTCCAAATCGTGGAGCTTTCAAGACGAAGAAGTTTGCAAGGATACGTTAAAATGACCGTGGCAACTTTTACGCCTCGCTATCTGCATCTGTCCGTCTTAGTGTCCTTCCTTCTCGCATTTCCCGTCACATACTTCGTCATCTCATACACGTATCTTGCGTGGTGGCATAAAGAGGTTTTCCTTTGGGACACCGTGATACATGAAAACGGCCGTTTAACACTGGCGGGTAGCTTATTTTACTTTGATCACTTCGTTGCTTGTGTGCCGATGATCACGGTATTTGCGCTATGTACGGCCGGAGGCGTCGCCTTAAGTGGACAGGTTGCTCCAGGCGCCAATGGGTCCCGTGCTAGGTTCTCTGCTGTGGTTTTGCTTAGCGGTGCAGGCTTGTTGGTGTTGGGTGCATTCGTAGCATCCGTCTACATGGTTGGCTGGGAGCGCACAATTGACTATGTGCTTCAACGGATCGAACGTGATGGCGTTACCTCGAAGGGAGGAAACTGGAATCAATTACAGTTAAGCAACATTCCTATTGCCCTTGGGATTATAGGCCTCGGCAGTACTTTTGTTATGTTCAAAATGGGCTACAATGAAAAGCGAGATGCCCGTCTGAACGCCGCGGGAAGAATATGCATTAGTGTGGCTGCAGCATTGATGGTCGGGATAAGTGCGTGCAATTTTAACGGATGGGAATACTTCCTCAATCCTCGATGGATGGCCCATAGCATTCGTGAGCTTGCGACACATCCGGTCACTGGGGTACCGATTGCGTTGACGAGTATCCTATTAGTGGAACGGTACATATCTGGCCTCGAGATCTGGGTCATCAAACCTCGGCGGTTATCACTGATTTTGATCGGCATTGCCATCGTTATCGTGGCGGCACAATTGCTCTTCCTCAGGAATGTGGATGTCTTGGCAATTGCCCAAAGACCTGCTTTTGCTGCCGATACCCTGTCAATCCCTTATCTACTTTGTTCACATGTGTTCGAGCACTTCTTGGACTTTGTGCTTATAGCTATATTGACAGGTGGTATCTACGCTGCGCTGCGGCATGAATGATATTATCCTGTCATGCGTTTGTCAGTTCGAGGGCTTGATTGCCCATGGAGCAATGCAGACTCTCAACACTACTCGCTCCAGAGTGAAACGGACGTGGTTGCGCTATATGTTCGTGCTCGCTGTACAATCCAACTAATCGAAATCATGCTCAGCATCCAGAGAGATTTTGAGGTCGCGCCAGAATCTAATGGGACGCGGGGGGGCGAACAGTTTACATCGTTCGGTCAGATAAACCCCGCGCGTGGGATCTGAGGACAATACATCCAGCGAGGTCGCCGTAGCGATGCAAACAACGCAGGAACCAGTCCGCCTATGTGTCTCGGTCATCCTCCCCGCTTACAACGAGGAAGCGGCCGTTGGGCCGCAGATCAATGCGATTCGACGCGTATTACATTCCCATGGGATGACGCACGAGATTCTCGTCATTGACGATGGCTCTCAAGACCGAACGGTCGAGGAAGCTCTCCAGGCAGGCGCACGTGTGTTACGGCATGCGGAAAACCGGGGTTACGGAGCGGCGATCAAGACTGGTATAACCTTTGCCGAACACGACAAGATCGTTATTATCGACGCCGACGCTACCTACCCGGCCGATCAAATACCGCATCTGGTCCAGGTACTCGAGACCGCGGATATGGTTGTGGGTGCCCGGACAGGTAACGAAGTGCACATCCCGTGGTTAAGGCGGCCGGCCAAATGGATCCTGGGCTGGCTTGCTTCTCGCATTGCGGGTCATGCAATCCCGGACTTGAATTCCGGGTTGCGTGCATTCCACCGCGAATGCGCGAAACAGTATTTTCCTATCCTATCCAATCGTTTTTCATTTACAACAACCCTGACGCTCGCCCTCCTCGCGGATGATTATCGGGTCGTCTACCACCCAATCGATTACTATCGACGGGTGGGCAAATCCAAGATCACTCCCCGGCACTTTATGGACTTCACGATCTTGGTATTAAGGATGGCGATGCTGTTTCAGCCTCTGAAGATTTTCGTCCCTTTGGCATTTGGCTTCGGTCTATTGGGCACGGGGAAGATCATTTTCGACATCCTGTCGTTGTTCGAGCGTACCTCGACGCTTGGCTGGTCGCTGTTCTATCAGCCCGTGATATCCACTTCGTCCATCCTGCTCTTGCTTGCCGCGCTGCAGTTACTGCTGATCGGCATGATGGCCGACGGCGTGATACGGCGGATCGCCCAGCACAATAGGCCGCAGGCGGTCTCGCACGCGCGTTGGCTCATCGAGCCAACTTCCAACGCCCAGGAAGAAAAGCCAGAGGCCCCCTTTAATGCGGCAAAACGAGCGTTATAGGAGCATCGAATGGACGTCTTAAGGTTGATCTTATTTTCGGGACTCCTTCTGCATAAGGTGCTTTGGGAGGTATTGAAAAGACGGGATAGGGATTTAGGAGTCGGCCAGCACAGCGGGAAAAATCGAGGTACGGAGATCGTCAAGCTCATCAAAAGCATCGTGTTGCTCTTTCTCCTGTGTCAAACGCTCTTTCTAGACCTGTTTCCTATATCAGAGCATCCGGCTACTTTAAGAGTAATTGGGGCGGCTATCTACTTCGCGGGGCTTGCTATCGCAGTGATCGGCCGCCTGCAACTCGGGAAGAACTGGGTCGATTTGGAAGATTATCAGGTAATACCCGGGCAATCGCTGGTCACATATGGGATCTATCGATACATTAGGCACCCCATTTATGCCGGGGATATCCTCCTGATCGTCGGACTTGAGCTCGCCTTGAATTCGTGGCTGGTTCTGGGGGCCTTTATTCCCTTGTTTATCGCGATTAGACAGGCCTCGGCGGAGGAGGCGTTACTCTCGCAGGTGTTCCCCGCCTATAGCGCCTACTGCAGGCAAACAAAGCGGTTCATTCCCTACATCCTGTAGCGCGGAAGTAACGCCTATGGGAAAGTCGCACGTCGTCATCCTGGGTGCAGGCCCCGCTGGGGTCGGGGCAGCGTTTCAACTAACCCGCCAAAGGAAGGCCCAGGTCACCGTGTTGGAACGGAATGGTTGGGTCGGGGGTAATGCCGGCAGCTTCGATTTGGCGGGAATACGTATGGACTATGGCAGCCACCGTCTTCACCCCGCTTGCGATCCAGAGGTATTGCGCGATATTCGCGCTCTGCTCGGTGACGACTTGTTAGATAGACCACGTCACGGCCGGATCCGGCTGCGTGGACGCTGGATCCATTTCCCCCTGAAGCCACTCGACTTAGTGCTCAAGTTGCCCCCAAGCTTTGTGCGGGATGTTGTTAGCGATCTCATCGCTAAGGCGATGCGGCCTAAAAACGGTTCCACTGCTACGGAAACCTTTGCGTCAGTTCTGGAAGCGGGATTAGGCCGAACCATCTGCCGCGACTTCTACTTCCCCTATTCTCGAAAGATCTGGGGCCTTGAGCCAAAGGAGCTATCCGCAACCCAGGCTCGCCGCAGGGTGTCCGCTAACTCTGTAGCGAAAATGGTGCGCAAGGTTTTGTCCGCGGTACCCGGTCTTAAGCCCTATGGGAGCGGTCGTTTCTTCTATCCGCGTCAAGGGTACGGCCAGATCTCCGAGGCATACTACCTAGCCGCGCGCGACGCCGGTGCGGAGGTTCATCTCAACGCTCGGGTATTGTCTGTGGAGACGACGGGCGGTAGCGTGACCACGGTCCACTATGAAAAGGACGGACAGGTGTTTTCGCTGGACGCAAACCATGTGTGGTCGACCATCCCGATCACGAGCCTCGCCCGTTGCTTGAAGCCGGCTCCGCCGCCCGAGTTCTTGGAAGCAGTCGGGAGCATGAAATATCGAGCGATGATCCTCCTATGCCTAGTCTTAGAGCAGGATCGGTTTAGCGAGTTCGATGCGCATTACTTTCCCGAGCTAGAGATCCCGATTTCACGTCTATCAGAACCTAAGAACTATAGTAACGGTCACGGCCCGCTGGGGCGTACTGTGCTTTGTGCCGAGCTTCCCTGTGATCCGGAGGGCCCAGAATGGGGTCAAAGCGATGAGGAGTTAGGCCGACTGGCGTGTGATGGTCTGGCGGCAGCCGGGATCCCGATACGGAGTAAAATCGAGCAGGTCGTGACGCGGCGTTTGCGGCAGGCCTATCCGATCTATCGACAAGGTTACGAAGTCTATTTTGAACAGACCGATGATTGGCTTAGCAAGATCGACGGATTGCTCACCTTTGGCCGCCAGGGACTCTTTGCGCACGATAACACCCATCATGCATTATACATGGCCTACTGCGCGGTCGACTGCCTCGGCGACAATGGTAACTTTGACCGCCAAAAGTGGCAAGCATACAGACGTGTCTTCGAGACTCATGTGGTGGAGGATTGAAGACGCAAGCACCAACCGGCGCTCGGGTAGAGTGACTCGCCGGGAAGCCTCCAAGTTGCGCGAGCCGCCCGCCCGGCTTTGCCGATGAGCACCTATCGCCGGCACGCGTCACCGGACTCGCCTCAACGAAAGGTCTCGTACCGGCGCGTGGCGCTCCGCATCGGGATCAGTACCGCCGTTCTCCTACTTCTCTTCGCGTTCATACCGTTTGCCGAAGTTTGGGCAGCGATTCAGCGCTTGACTCCTGCAACGTGGGGGATAGCCATCGTCACCTCTACCTCGGCCTGCACCTCATCGGCGTGGCGAAGTGGCGTTTGCTCGTCAAGACCGCAGGGGCGCGGCTCAGCTATTCACAGGCGGTCCGCGCGTATTACGCCGGGCTCTTCGGAAACACATTTCTCCCATCGATCGTTGGCGGGGACGTCGTGCGCGCTGGGGTGGCCTTCCGCGTCACCGATTCCAAGGCTGGCCTTCTCTTCGGCAGCGTGATTGACCGGATTCTCGATCTCGTGGGGCTCGCTGCCGTAGCGGGGATCGGGGCGCTACTCGCGCCGCGCGCGCTCGACCCTCAGAGTCGACACATCTTCTTTGCGGTCGCAGGACTTGTGATGCTCATGGGCCTTGGCGCAATAGTGCTCCTCGCACTGCTCCCCCCGGGACGCTTCGGATTCAAGGTGAAGCGGAGATGGTGCGAGTGCGCCTAGCCGTGCGCAGGGTCTCGCGCCGCCCAAGCGCGGTCGCCTGCGCGTTCCTCCTTGGAATCATACTCCAGAGCCTTCTTGTGGTGCTCAACGCTTGGTTAGGCGCTCGAGCGGGCATCGAGATCCCGCTTTACGTTTGGCTATTCGTTTGGCCGCTTGCGAAGATGTCCGGCATCGCGCCCACGCAAAACGGGATCGGTGTGCGCGAGGCGGCGCAGGTCGCCCTTTTCGCCCCTTTCGGCGTCCCTGCGGGACTAGCGTTGGCAACGGGGCTTGTGTTCGAAGTGATCATTATTATTGGCGGCCTCGTCGGTGGCGTGCACTGGTGATGGGGCGATTCGCCACCACATCGGCCCATGAACCAGGCGCCACGGCAATGCCGGAATGTAAGGACACACCCGCGCCCCACACCGTGCCTCAAGATGGTTGAGGAGCGTCTAGCCTGAGGAATTGGATGAGCGGTTAAGAGGCTCAACCGGGCAGGCTACTTCCCTGAGGCCATTGCACCCTCGACGGCCGCCGCCCTTGCCGCGGTAGACTACTTCGACAAGATAATGGAGGTTCCGAGCGTGCCCGGCGTCCTCTCAACTTTTCCTAGTTTCTCTTGTGGTGCCGGCGAGAGGAATCGAACCCCCGACCTACTGATTACGAATCAAAATACGCGGAATGTCCTTGGATCGAGTTGCGTTATTTTCCAAGGGCTTAGGGAGTTTTCAGATTGGCCAAAGTGCGCTTGGATCGGGTGGGATCGGCTTAAAGTGGGTACAAAACGGTAACAAGGCTCGGTCATTGGCCCAAGGCCGTATAGAACGCTTTTCTCGAAACGCCCGCTTGGTGCGCCATCGACGCGATCAGATCGTGGGTGAAGGGCGCTTTCGGGCAATCCACCGTTACCTTGTAACGCTTCCCGCCGTCATCCTTGACCCATTGCTCGTGGGAGGTTCCCTTCTGTGGCCTTGGTGCAAACCCGAGATTCTTGAGGATGGTCTTAACCTCCTTGCAGGTCAGCGGCCGGTGTTTCGCCATTACGCATGGCGGTAGCGCGATGAGGGCTCCAGGGGGACGAGAGAGATGAACAGCCGCCGGGCTTCCTCATGGATGGCGCCGGCCCTGCTGAGCACGCGATACCAGTAATACTTGAGCCAATCGCCCGGCGGCGCACGCCTGGCCAACAACTGCTCGGCGTACTCTCTATCCTCGCCTGCAAGCGCGTCGTAGACGTACTCGGCGATCATGGCATCTAGCTTGTCTTTGACTTCGGCGAAGGTATCGCCCTGCGCGGCAAGGGAGAGGTCGAGACAAAACGCTTGCCATTGGTCGCCAACCCGCTCGGCGTAACATCGCAGGACTAATTGCGTTGGTTTCATCTTGCCCTATCAATAATTGAACCCGAGGACGGATTAGTGAGGAGGTGAGCGGCAGCCTTGCCCGCTCGCTGTAGTTGGCCCTCTCGAATTACAGCCCGGCGCGCATCGAGGTATTCATTTAAGGACGCCTGCCACGTGTACGGCACCCCTTTGGCGTCCTGCATAGGGTAATCGCGCATGATTGTTTGGGTGGTGCTGCGCGAGCACCCCTTGCCCTCGATGTAGCTGCGAATCGCCCACAAGCCCACGAGATCCGCGCTACCCACCAGCGTTTCGATGACAGCCAGCGGCACGGACCCGTCAGGCCGCGCTTCCCGTACGAACATCTCGTCAACCTTGTCCCGCGACCACCCCTGCCCTGAGTTCACGTACCAGCTGTTGCCTTTTTGTCCGTAACCCTCTGATATTGCCAACTTTGGGACCGTCCTGAAGAGAAGTAGCCGGACATTATATCCTATGTCGTATGAAGATGCCCATTGCCATGGCGGCCCGGTTCGTGAACCGTGCCGAACGGACCCTCCGGCGGTGGCGGTCACGAGGGTTCATACCAGCTGAGCTGACTGACGCCGACCTGCCTCTGCTGCGCGAGGTGTCCAAGGCACAGCCCGTGCGCGGCCGGCCGCGGAAGAAGCAATGACTGACACTGTTGAAGAGTTGGCGCAAGAGCTGGGTTTAACCACAGACGAATTTCTCGCGCGGGCCACGGCTTTCAGGTTCGGCGCGGCCGTGGAACGCCTTTCGGCGATGGGCGCGCCGTCCTACGAAGACTATGCGGCGGCAGCGCGCGGTCTCGGGCTTCCGCTCGAAGTGTTCGAAGTGGTCGAAGTGTTGCGCGCGCGCGTGGAGGGTGTGCGGGGTGAAGTAGGGTTTAGCTATGATCCCATCACCGAAGACGAACTTACTTCCGAAAACCTTGCGCCTGCCTGGTTAGTCGAGAACTACCTATATCGAGACCTTGCGGTCCTGTCCGGGCCTGGCGGCACGAGCAAAACGACGCTGTGCCTTTGGGAAGCGGCGCACATAGCGCTAGGTAGACAGGTTTACGGACTGACGACCCGCGCCAGTTCAACTTTATACGTTACGGGTGAAGACTCGCGCGGTCGGCTTGTTGCGCGCTTGCGTGAAGTCATGCGGGCGATGGAACTTACAAAGGGTGATCGGGAGACGGTGCTTGAGCGGGCGCGGGTTATCGACCTGACAGGCCGGCCGTTTCGGCTTTGCGAGCTGGACCGCAACGGCAATTCGCAGACAAGCGACTACGTGCCAAGACTTTGCGATGCTATTCGGCCGTTTGAACCGGGCATGGTTATTTTCGACCCGCTGGCTTCCTTTGGTGCGCCGGAGCAAAGCGTTAACGATGCCGCACAAGGCGCCGTGAATGCGGCCCGCCGCATAATTCGCGACATCGGTTGTTGCGTGCGTATCGTATCACACACTGGCCAAGCGGTGGCGCGGGAAAACATACGCGATCAATATTCGTCAAGGGGTGGGACCGCGCTTCCAGACGGCGCGCGCATGGTGGCGGTTATTTCGCGTCCCAACGACTCGGAGCACTCGCCTTTCCCTGTCGGGAAGGACGATCACGTGATGGTGCTGTCGCGGCCAAAGGGTAGTTTTTGCAGGCCGCAACCGAATATTTTCATAAAGCGCTCGGGCTTTCACTTCGAGCATTACACGGAGATCAAACGCACCGCCGCCGAGACCAGGAGCGAGCACGCCGATCAGATTGAGACTTTCCTAGTTCATCAGCTTAAGCTCGAAAGATATCACTCGAAAAATACGCTTGAGCCACTGGCAAAGGAACTCCAGTTGTCCCGCAACGAGCTGCGGATGGCCTTACACGAACTGGTGGTCACGGGCCGCTTAACTGAGCAGGAATTGCCCGACGATCGGAAACATGGAGGACGGAAAACCTACCTATGTCCCTACCTCGCCGGTTTTGAAAAGGACAGCGGCGAAGTAGGCCCCGAAAAGATGGCGAATGCCGTCCCTACTTCGCCAGCCTCTACTACTTCGCCGCCATTAAGGAAAAAGATCGGCGGCGAGGTAGAGGCCGCCGATTCTTTCTCCCCTTTTCCTCCTCCTCGCGGCGAGGTATCGGCGAGGTACGGCGAGGTTGGCGAGGTTGCGGAGGGCTCCCTATGAGCACGGCGATCCTGGATCAGGCTAGGGCGGCTGATCTTACCCTGTGGGTGGAGGGGGAAACCCTTCGCTACCGTGGAGACAAAACGGCAGTGGAAAGCCTCTTACCAATGCTCAAAGCCCACAAGCCCGAGCTGCTGGCAGCGCTCAACCTTGAGACCCTACTCACCGAAGCCTGCCAGGGTGTTGAGGGCATCGACGCGGCTACCTTCCGGGCACTCTTAAGCCCGGTGGACGTGGAAGACATCGAGGGCGGGCATATCCCTATGGTGACGCTCAACGCCTATGCCAGGAGCTTTGCGGACGGTATACGCACGGGGCGTATCCGGGTGCTTGCCCCTGCCGTTCCCAAACAGGCGCTGGTGAAACCGTGACCGACAACGCACCGATCGCCGTGATCAAGAAAAACGTCCTGGACGAGATCCGAGTTATGCGCCGCGAGTATAAGGGTCACGAGTTTATCGACATCCGGGTGTACACCGAGCTAGACGGGAAGCCGGACAAGGTGCCGACCAAACGAGGGGTGACGGTTGCGCCGCACATTCTTGGTGAGCTGATCGCGGCGCTAGAAAAAGCGGCCGAGGGGATAGCCGTCGCGCCCGCGGAGCAAGACGATTCATGGACATAGTGTTAATTCAGTTCGGGACACAGGTGCTCGCGCTCGGCCGTGCTGAGTTTGACGCGGCGCTCAAGCGGGGCGCCGAGCTCATGGGCGAAAAAGGGACGCGGCCGGAAAGGGGCATGCTTCGCGACACAAGCGAGGCGCTGGTATCAGCTGAGGAAGCATCCAAGGCCGCCGGGGTGCCGAAAGCTTGGTTGCTCGATGCCGCACGGCAAAAGCGGGTGCCGTGTTATCGGCTGGGGAAATACGTGCGGTTCCGGCTTAGCGAGGTTGTGGAGAGCGGTAGGCGACCTACTGATAGGTAGTCAGTTGCTCTCTCATAACGATTTGATAACATGGCAGTTATTTAAAGTAATTACCGTTTTGTACCCACTATGACGGCACAATTCGGCATGCAGCAACGGCATAAACCGGGTCTTAGCACGCTACGCAACGCCGTTAAACAGCTAGCTCGGCGCGCTGATATCGCAGATCGGCGGACGGCGGTCGGGCGGGCGTTGGCGGAATGGCGGGCTGAAGTGATCGCCGAGGCCGGCGCCCACCAGAAAGGGGGCCCGACCGCGCAACAGATCGCGCTCGCCGATGTGGCGATGCGGTCGAAGTTGCTGCTCGATTCGGTGGATTACTACCTGGTGAACATGGATTCGCTGGTGAACAAGCACAAGCGGCAACTATGGCCGATTGTAGTACAGCGTACAACACTGGCCGATGCTTTCATTCGGCAGCTGGAGGCGATCGGAGTATCGCACCGGATTCGCAGCTATGTCGACGACGATTAATCCTTTATTCAAGAGGTAACGATATGAACGCAATGATGATGAACGAGCGGGCCAAGCGGCTGGCGATGAAGCAAGCCGGTCAAAAAGTTGATGAGCTTGTCGTGCAATATCAGGTCTCACACCCTGATGTAAGCTACTCGCAAGCCCTTCGCTTGGTCCTGGATGCAAACCCAGGCCTTAAAAGCGCCTACGTGGGGGTTAAATGAGCGAGAGATTCGAGTCCTTAGTAGCGGAGGCCGTGGAAGCTGAGCGGGCGTATCGAGCGCATACCGGCGGGCGCCTGAGCTTGGGCGCTTTTGTGTCGGAAGCGTTGGAGGCCGGCGACAGTACGCCCGCGCGGATCAGCGCGCTCAGAAAGAAGCTTGAAGACAGGCTCGATCGGCTGCGCGGTGTCCGGATCTACCTTCGCAGTGTCGAGGGCGTTATCGGCGCGGGCCATGCCGGGCGGCCGCCCAAGAGCTTCAAGGGTGCTTGCTTTGCTGGGCGCGACGAAGCGGATCAGGAGCTCAGGGTTTTTGGTGGCAATATGTTCGAGCTTTGGGCTATCGCCGCCGAGAACCTCGCCGCGCGGAATCCCGAGGTCTTCGGGCAGGTCGATGATGCAAAAGCCTACGACGCCGCCACAGCCGATCTCAAGACGAGGCGGCAGGATCTTTTTTCCCGCATCGGCAAAGAGTTTGACCAGACGGATCTGCAGATTGGGCGGATAACCAGCGATGGCGCGGCATTGATCACCTTCAAGCTCGCAGCCGATCAGGTTTCGGTTGCGCCCCAAGCTAGCTCTGGTGAGCGGTTGGTGAATTATCTACTAGCGAGCGTATAAGGCGGGGGGTGCTTTGCCCTGGCCGCGCCCCGCCGGGGCCTCGCACCCCCATAAGAACGCGGCCAGGGCCCTTTTAGGGCATACCCATTGGTAGGGGCCGGTCGAGATCTCCCGTCCTGGGCGGGTGTCAGCAGAAACCTCTAGTCCATCACGAGTGGTTTTAGGC
>JBOIDM010000036.1:0-11528 GCA_050740575.1 Gammaproteobacteria bacterium | reverse complement strand
TGATGCCGTCAGCGATGCGGGCGCCGCGCCCTCCCTTCTCGGGCAGGTCGGAATAATTATCGCCACCCGCATGGATAATCAGTGAGCGCTCTTTTAAATCCTCCATCTTAAAAGTTCACGGGCCACTCGGCCGGACACAAATCAACTTGGAATCAATTTAATCAAACCCCATGGCTAAGAACCCCCGGCAAGACCGCGGGGAATAAATTTAGGGAAGCTCTGCAAAAGTCCACTGAACCCGAACTACCGTCATTCCGGCGAAAAGCCGGAATCCAGGGTTTTCACGTGGTTACTGGATGCCGGCATACGCCGGCATGACGAATAAATAACTTTTGCAGAGCTTCCTTAGGTCCTCCACGGGTGTTCAGGTAGATCGGAAACTCCTATCACTTCGACGCCGGCCATGGCCACGCGATGGTCGTTCTCTACCGAGCTACCACTTACCCCAATTGCTCCAATGAGCACACCATCCTTCGTCACGATGGGTAAACCGCCCGGAAAAGTGATGAGCCCGTCGTTCGAATGTTCAATCCCAAACAAGGGTCCACCCGGTTGGGAAAGCTGGCCGATCGGTCCGGTAGGCATGCCAAAGAAGCAAGCGGTTCTCGCCTTCTTGATGGCAATGTCCGTGCTACCCACCCAAGCATCATCCATGCGGACGAAGGCCTTCAGGTTTGCTCCCGAATCCACCACCGCGATACACATCCGTGTATCGAGTTCCGCGGCCTTTTCTCGCGCCACCGCAATGGCGTGTTGTGCTTGTTCAACTGTTACGTGCATGCTGATGTCTCCTAGGTAAAGTGCCGCCGCCGGGCGTCCCGTGATACACACAAGCCATAGATCTGGAGCGAACCCCTGAGCAAGAATGGCTGCCAGGTTTTTCAGAACGTCTGAGTGACATGATTATAGGCGTGCTGACTGTGCTAGTTCGTCTGTCCATACCCTGAAACTTTTGAGTGTATTGGGACCGAAGGTATTACTGATGGGAACATCATTGGCGTCGCGACCTCGGGCGATTAACACCCGACCAATGCGCGGCATGTTGTTCCTCGGATCGAAGGTGTACCAATGGCCACCCAGGTACGCCTCGAACCAGGCAGCGAAGTCCATGGGGCCATAGGGTGGCGGTATTCCCATGTCGCCCAGATAGCCGGTGCAATAGCGTGCGGGGACATTCATGCACCGGCAAAATGCGATGGCCAGGTGCGCGTAATCACGGCAGACGCCGGTCCCCTCCTGTAGCGTCTCAAAGGCCGTCTTCGTGGAGCGGGCATGTTCATACCCAAACGAGATATGGCTGTGGACAAAGTCGCAGATTGCTTGGACGCGTGCCCAGCCGTTGAGTGGCTGGCCGAAGCGCGCCCAGGCGATCTCAGACAGGCGATCCGTTTCGCAATATCGGCTTCCCAAGAGGAACAGTAGTGTCTCCTCGGGCAGGTCCTGTACGGGCGTCTGTGCAGCCGACGGAACGACCACATCCGGCTCGCCGCTGTCCTTGATGATCGCGTTTGTGGAGAGCCGAATTTCGCCTTTGGGCGCTACGATGCGACTGCACCAATTCCCGTAGCTGTCACGGTAGGCTGTGATGGGGACGGACGGATTGGTGACGAGATGGTCGGGGACGATAAGATCGGAGACGCGCGTAAAGTGGACGTTCACGGTGAGGATCATGGGCGTCGGCTGGGGGCAATCGTAAATTAATTCGTAGCCAAGGCGGATCTGCATCATGGGGTTCCTGAGGTCTGCCGGCGTCACTTTGTTACATGACCCAACGGCATGGATTGAGACACCGCTCTGGGCTACCAGCGCAATTCAGGCAGTTGCGTGAATAGGTGCTGGACCCCACCGCTCCACTGACTGCTGAGGGCGGTGAAATAAGCATCGCCCTCGTCGAACCGGCGACGCATCTGCACTTCAAGACTGTTGCGTTGGTAGCACATCAGATCAATGGGCATTCCAACAGATAAATTGCTACGCATGGTTGAATCAAAGGACACCAGTACGCATTTTGCGGCATCGGCGAGGGTCGTTGAACGAGTTATCACCCGATCAAGGATAGGTTTACCGTATTTTGTTTCACCGGTCTGGAAATACGGTGTGTCAAGTCCTGCCTCGATAAAATTGCCCTCGGAATAGATGCGGAAGAGGCGCGGTGCCTCAGCGCCAATTTGTCCACCAAGTATGAACGAGGCGTTAAACCGGACGGCACTTTGCGCCAGGTACTGGCCGTCGCGGCTTTCGATGTCGCGCATCGCATCCGCTACTAACATGGCGACATCAAACATAGTCTGCGCGTTCCATAAGTTAAGGGAAGCGCGCTCGTCGTTGCCCCGTTGTATCAACACGCTGATCACCGCTTGTGTCCCCGCAAGATTACCCGAGCTCAATAGAACGACGATCCGGTTACCGCGACGCTCGAATACCGTCATCTTGCAAAATTTGGCGAAATCATCCACCTCGGCGTGCGTTCGCGAGTCCGACGCAAATAGCATCCCTTCGTCGAGCATGATGCCAACACAGTAAGTCATTACACTTGAAGTTCCCAGGACGTATAGGTCTCGCCAATCTGCCGGCTGGAAAAGACCCAAGTGGGAAACATAGCGCTCGTCAAAGAAGCTTGTCTGTTCGCTATCGCACACGGAGGAAAAGGAGGATCCGCAACTCGACGGTGTTATGTGGGGTGGCGTACAGACACACCTTGTTGGCTAATGTAATTTGCACCCTAAGCATACGTCATCAGGAGTAGCGGTCATGCTTATACAGATACTCATTGTCGTGTTGACTGCCGTGATCGCCATGCAGGTAAGTGCGCGCAGAGTTCGCGCGGTGGCAAGGCGCTCGATCTCGCTCCTAGCGAGAATCACGGAGATGGTGGATAAGGCAATCGGTTTTCCCGGCGTCTTCTCGACCTTCACTTTGGCTGCGGGACCCAGCGCCATCTTGCGCTGCAGCCTTTGAGTGCCTTCTCGACGATCAGCGCCTGGGTGTAGCGCAGCAGTAAATGCAACAGCGTTGCAGTCACGGTGATGTTAGTGCGCCAGGGCGCAGGTTTTTTTTGGAGGACATAGACGAGATGAACACAGTCAAGATGGTGGCAATTCTGCTGATGGTGGCCGGCACCCTGGGCTTGGTGTATGGCGGTTTCAGTTACACCAAGGAGACTCAAGAGGCCAAGCTAGGTCCGATCGTTCACCGGTCAGTTCGATTTTCGTGATTGCCGGCTCGGTCGCGGAGGAACCCAACATGAAATCAACAATGGCGCGTAATGTATCGCTCATTTCCGGAAAGTGTTCCGGCGCGAGTTTTTCTTGTAACCCGTCGGTGATCATGACACGAATAAGAATTTTAAATGCTGGTTTTCATCGACAAACTGGCCCTGCTGGGCGCCCTGAGGATGGAATGCCCGTGCTGGTGATCGGGTCAGTGCTCTGATAGGCAAGCCGAGATGAGCGAGAATCTTGGCGATCACAGGAGGATGCTCGATGGCGGCGATGATCTCAGTGCCCTAAAATATTACGCTAACTGCATGGCGCATAGAGTGCGTGTAGTTGTTTTACGTTTTACACTTCATTCAAACGCAATTCTCCCTTTTAACGCCGCCGCTGCAACCGTTTGGTTCGCGGCGATCAAAGCGCGCGCTTCATCCACCTTTCCCCAAACATTCCACAACAGCACGCCACGCACGCGTTGTTTGTCCAGATAATAAAGCACGCCGGTATGGAATTTTTCCTTCCAATCCGAAATCACTTGCAAGCGGCTATCGAGCTCGCCGACAGCTTCGTATCCAATCTCAAAAAGGTCCGAATAGAAATACGGCGTGTGCGTGAAATTGACATTCGCGCCGGTCATGGCTTCGCCCGCGGCTTTGCCCATGGTGTTGGCGAGATCTTCGTGCTCGACGCGACGCCGCGCGCCCAAAGCTTGATCGAAATAATTGGCAACATCGCCGGCGGCGAAAATCTCGGGATGACTCGTGCGCAGAGATTGATCGATGACGATGCCGTTATCAACCTTCAAACCCGCCGCAACGGCGAGTTCGACATTCGGCACGATGCCGATACCGGCGACAACACCATTGGCATTGATGCGACGATTATTTTTCGTCTCAAGCGTCAAATGCACGCCGGTCCCTTCTAAGCCGACGACGGATTCTCCGCTGATCACTTCAACGCCTTTTTGGCGATAAAAATCGTTGAAGAAGGCAACCGCCTCTGCCGGAAAAAGGCGGGCACAAATGCCGTTCTCGGGCGTGATGAGCAACACCTTCCTGCCGTTCATCGCGAGCGCGGCCGCCACTTCGGAGCCGATGAAGCCGCCGCCAATCACGGCGAAAGTCTCGTGCTGCTTGGCCAACTCCTGCAAGCGTTGATAATCCGCGAGCGTGCGGAAATAGATAACGTTATCGCCGCCGAACGACAAGCGTCGCGTTGTTCCGCCCGTTGCCAGTAACAGCTTGTCGAACGTGTGCGTGTCGCCGTGATCATCGTGCACTTGTTTGCCGGAGAGATCGAGCTTTTGCGCGACACGACCAAGATGATACGTTACGTTTGCGTGCGTCGCAGGCCGCATAATGTCTTCCAACGTTTTCTTGCCGGTCCATAGCGCCTTCGATAAAGGCGGGCGATCATACGGTTTGTGCGTTTCGGCTGTGATCACGCCGATCGTGCCGTTGGCATCGGCGTCGCGCATGCCATCGATCGCCGACGCAGCGGTCATGCCGCCGCCGATGATGAAGTAGGTGTAATGAGCCACTGCATTTCTCCTGAAGTTAGGCGACGATGAGATAAGAGGCCCGCAATAGCGTCACGCTCGATAGCGCTCCCGCGGCTCCCTCTGTCCTTCGGCGAGTGATTCAGAAATAAAAGTGCAATCCCGGGCCAAAGTATTCGATGTCGCGGTCATAGAATTGCCCGTTCGGCGAGCGGCCGTTGAAATACTCCATCACCAGCTGTAAACGCCGGGCGGCGAGCCATCCGCTTCGAACTTCAACACCGGCGCGTGCCGAATAGTTGACCCCCCAATCCGATTCCTCAAACGACTGAACATCGAGCGCCACGATCGGATAGAGGAGATTAGAGTAGATCGGGTCCGGGCTCGTGAGCTCGAGGCCGCCTTGCACCATCCAGGGATCGAGATTCGGTTCGGTGTCGAAGATCCCGCCGCCCCCCGCATAGAGCCGGAGCCAGTTCCACGGTTTCACGGACAGCCTGAGGTCGGCGCCCTCGTAGGAGAGGTTTATCCGATTAGTGCGGGTCCGAAGCAGGAATTCATCGCCCAGATGCGAGCTTTGGTGGAATACCCGAACCTGTGCCGAGAGCGGCCCGTAGCGCGCGCTGATCGGCAACCCCACGAAGAAGTCGGAATTGACCAGATCGGAGGAGTCCGCGTTGAGATCAAATATCGAGAACACCCCCGCATGGAGCCCGGCCTGCCAATCGATGTCTAAGCCACGCCAGCCATAAAGCGGTATGGCGGCGCCGAAATTCGGGGCGCCGACGGTCCCGAGCTCCTCGTCGTCTTGGTAGAACTGAAGGCTCGCCGAAAAACGCGGCCAGCGCGGGTCGGCGATCAAGGGGTCGAAGAGCGCCGCCCGCGGGAGCCATCCCGTGGTTTCCGACAGGATAGCCCTCGGTAGCGGTGTCGGTTTAGCCGACGAGGATACGCTGCGCGCTTCCGTGGGTGTTTCGACCAGCTCGACCTCTAGGCCGTCGATGGCGCGCAGCGAGGCGAGCACCTCTCCGGTATCCTGTTCCTGGAGATCGGCGATATGCAATCGCAGCTTTCCGTTTTCGACCTGAAGATCGCGGGGCGGCAAACCGAAGCGGGTCTCGAGGATGGCCGCCGCGTAACCCGCAAGATAGCGATCATCGGGAGCGGCTCTCGCCGTAACCGAGATCACCGATAGGAACAAGGCGGCAACTGGAAGGATGACGGTGTTAGTTCGTGTAATAGTCATGCGATTCACCTTACTCAAGAATTGGGCCTGCGAAAGCGAACTACTGCACTCCGTCACCAGGCGTAGGGGCTCAATCACTCACCTATGCCTGATCATCAACACTATACAACGATCTCTATCTGGGACAACTTTAGTAATTCATCGCGACGCCTGCCCCCTCGGTCAGTCGCCGCAATTCGGGTTCGTGCAATCAGATTATCGGGAAAAGCGCCGCAGTTGACGGGGATGAACGGATAAGCGCGGCGGGCGCTCTGTTGTAACGGGCCGCCCGGGTCACCATTACCTGATCCCGAACAGCTACCCGATTCGATCCGGTTCAGCCCCTGAGCCAAACCCCCTTGACCCTTATTGGTCAGATCCTCGTTGGACCATCGAATAACCGCGCAACCCGTCTGCGAATATCTTTAATCCCTCTATGCCGGTTGCTTCGGCTCTGCGACACCATTCGTGCAGAACGTCCAGTTGTGTCTCGCGGCTGAGCCGTGCGTTGGTCCACAGTTCCCGGAGCTGCGCCCTAAAATGATAAACCGTGGCCAGAGTTGAATTCGCGGCTAACGCATTACTTAAGGCCAGATGCGCACCCTCATCGGCACGCACATATAGGGCAGGCCCGCCTGACGGCGGTGTGCAGGGCAGGCACTCATTTTGGCCTTCGCACCTACGGGTAGCTTCATCTGAGCTGGCCGTTTTACGAATCCCAGTGCTTAAGCTCTTCAACGTGCGCGTTGGGGTTGCGGCTCGCCAGTTCCAACCGGGCGATACCTGAGGTATGTAATAGACCCTGCCCATCCCTTAGCCCATATTCAACATGGATCCCCGTCAAACCTCGCTCTTGGTCAGTCCACCCCACCACGCGGTTACGTGTATATAACAGATATTTAATGCTCATGGTTCGACCCCTCTTGGATAGGAATCTCGGATAGAGAAAAGCTATCTATTCGGCCTTCGCGCTTAAGGAACCGTGAGTACAAGGGCCTTGGCGTGGGCTTATCAGTAGGGAAGCCAACGCCATTGACGCGTTGCTCATCATCGGCGTTGTTCTTTCCGTCTCAGGCGCTTCTAATTTCCAGCACTTACCCATCGCTTACCCGCCTCGAGTGCTTCCCTCTGCGTGGTATAAACCAGGGGGGAGAAGTTGAACGAAATTCCATCCCGCACCACCACGCGCTGTAACTCCCAGTCGTCAAGGGGAGGCTGGGTATCCAATTGTTTGACCTGATACTGCCTGTGATTATGACTCTGCCTGTGCACGGTACTGTCTTATACGTAATCTTCTAATGTTCGTTTTTTGTGCTATGGGACGTTGCTCGCACAGCTTTTGTCGGTAATAACCTTATGCTCCGCGATTGGCAAAACGTTGGTAGAGCGAATCGGCCCACTGCACTAAAAAGTACATAAGGGCCACAGGGGCAGCGAATACCAGGATGCCAACCCATGCGGCTAGCGCGATCCCGTCATGATAGCCGACAAAGGCTGTTATCAACGCCCCGGGAATTAAATAATACATGCTAATGATTGCCCAGTGGCGGCGCCATCCTATGAGAATAGGTACATTCATAATAATCTCCTAATAAAGCCGCATCCTATCCTACGATTGTTAACCTGTCAAATACTATTGCATATAAATGCATATGTTTGTATCCTAATTCTTACGTAGGTATCTGAAATTCGGAGAAGTACATGAACAAAAGTACAGGTTCACGCGTTGCCTACTCACCGGTTGAGGTGGCCGAAATGCTTGGGGTAAGCCACGACACGCTGCACCGTTGGTGGAAGCGCGGAGAAGGGCCGCCGCGGCTGAAGGTGGGTGGCAGAGTGCTGGTTCCGAAGCAGGCCCTCGAGGAATGGTTAAAGCAGCAGGCTACATTGCCAACGCGAGAAAATTAGGTGCCTATCGTAAAAGTCGATCGGTGGTCCTTGAGGGCGTTGCTCGGCGAGATTGAGGGAGTTCCTTTTTCAATCCACCAGCTTCGGAATCCTCACTCACTTGGACGAGTGCAATGATCGTCATCGGCTCGGCGCAACGCTGACAGAAGCGAAAAGGCATCCGAGGGACTAGAATTGCTACATGCAGTCAACGGAGTCGTTTCACGCCACTCATTATTGGCATCGCCTTGCCGACGGGCGCGTCCAATGCGACGTATGCCCGCGCGCGTGTAAGCTGCACGAAGGCCAGGAGGGGATGTGCTTCGTACGTGCGAACCGCGGCGGACAGGTAGTGTTGACCACCTACGGGCGTTCTAGCGGTTACTGTGTGGACCCGATCGAAAAGAAACCCCTCAATCATTTTTTGCCCGGCACCCCCACCCTCTCCTTCGGCACCGCGGGCTGTAATCTCGCCTGCAAGTTCTGCCAGAACTGGGACATCAGCAAGTCGCGGGAAACGGACACGCTGGCCGATCAAGCGGCCCCCGAACGGATCGCCCGCGCCGCCAAGGCTCTCGGGTGCGCGAGCGTCGCCTACACCTACAATGATCCGGTGATTTTCATGGAATACGCCATCGACGTCGCGCAGGCGTGCCGGGAATACGGGATCAAATCGGTCGCAGTAACCGCCGGATACATCTGTTCGGAGCCGCGCGCCGAACTTTACCGCTACATGGATGCCGCCAACGTGGACCTCAAGGGTTTCACTGAGCGATTCTATTGGAAAATCTGTGGCGGCCACTTGCAACCGGTGCTCGAAACGCTCACCTACCTCAAGCACGAAACCCAGGTTTGGTTCGAGATCACGACGCTCTTGATCCCGGGCGAAAACGACTCCGAACAGGAGATAGACGCGATGACCCGCTGGGTTGTTGAGAATCTTGGCCCCGAGGTGCCGATGCACTTCACCGCCTTCCACCCCGACTGGAAGATGATGGGTAAGGCACACACTCCGCACGCTACCCTCACACGGGCGCGCGCCGTCGCACAAGGCAACGGAGTCCGTTATGCCTATACCGGCAACGTACATGATAAGGCCGGGGGCAGCACCTATTGCCATCGGTGTGGTACGACGCTAATCGGACGCGACTGGTATACGCTCAGCGATTGGAACCTCTACACCGGCGGGCGCTGCGCCGCCTGCGATACGCCGTGCCCGGGTGTCTTCGAGCCGCGGCCGGGGCGCTGGGGCGCGCGGCGCCTGCCGGTGCGCCTCCAGGACTTCGCGGCTTGACGCCTAGCCGAAACCCCGTTCGCGGCTGACGCGGGTATCGCAGAAACCGTTCTCTATTCCGCTTCCAAGATAATTTCTGTATATTGTAGGTGGGCATGCCACATCTGTTCGCTGCCAGATGCAAATTGCCTTAAGATAGTCGAGCCGATAAAAACCGGAAAAGCGGTTTTCGTCGTCGCTTAACCTAAACTATAACGAACCGGAAGGAGGAACGATTATGGAAGGCGATGCTGGAATGTGGGTATTATTAGCTATATCCGTAGTCTGTTTTGGCGCGTTAATCGTGACCAATAGATAGCACCAAAAAGCAGAGGGTTGGCGACAACCCTCTGCTCTCTTCTCTACTCTCGCCATACGGCTGGCGCTCGTCGGCCGTATCTCGTCGTTCTCCCTACGCATGAAACCTAATTTCCCGAGGGGCGTCTGCTAAAAGACAAGCACCCAACGGTCATCCACGAGCCCACGCCGGTGCGCTTCCGGGATGCCTTTAAGTACTGGCTGAGACGTGGTTTTATCAGCTTTGGCGGGCCTATTTGCCTTTGATATACCTTTTCCGCCATTGTGTTAGGGCTGCGACCCTAGGTTTCCTGGGCAGCCGTCCATGTAGCGCTATCAATGGCGTCATCCCCGTGATTGGCGCCTGTGGCGCGTTGGGTTTCGTCGCTACTTACCTCCGCTAAGGACCGTAGGACCTTTCGCATACCGCCCTGAGGGGGTGCGACAATTTGTCGCATGTCCGCGCACCCGAGTACCGCTACACTACCAAAGTTTGGAAATAACATTGCGTATAGCGAAGCACAATTCCATGCAGCGACATCGCGCCCTTGTACAGTCTTTTGCCTTGTTAGGCTCAGTGTTTTATGCGCTTGCCTCGCACGCCGATCATCTCTCGGGAGGTCTTAGCATCGAGCAGACGGCTCCCATCAATACCGAAAGCGCCGTTCCCTTGCGCCAAGGTGAATGGGTCGCGGGGGTGCGCACGGAATATGTCAACAATGATACCTTCTCCGACGCCGAGCTGATTAACCTGCGCGGAACCGGGATCGACCGCGATGGCAAGGCGGATGAAGACTTGCACAGCATAGAATCCATCTTGGGCGTCTCCTTGCGGGCCGCTTATGGGGTGACGGACAACCTGAGCCTGGGCTTCCGGCTGCCTTTCGTGAGGCGCAACAATATCCGTGAGCCGGAGGAGGGGCACGCGCATGCCCCCGATCCCATCGTCGTCCACAACATCATCGAACACGGAGACTCCGTGGGCGTTGGCGACACCACCTTTTTTGGCCTCTACCGCTTTTATCACGATGCGAAGAATGACGTTTCCGCCTTGTTCGGCGTCAAGACGCCGACCGGGGAAACGGAGGAAGACGGCTTCGAGGACGAGCATGCCGGGGGGCGCTACGTGACCAATGTGTTCCCCAGCGGACACGAAGAAGATCATCACCATGAAGGCACGCGTCTCGAGACCCATCAGCAACCCGGTTCGGGTTCCTGGGATGGGATCCTCGGCCTCGCTTATAGCCGGCCGATCGGCCCTGTAAATTTCGACTCGAGTATTTCCTACATCGTAGTCAGCGAAGGATCGCAAGATACCGACCTCGGCGATGTCTTTAATTACAACTTCGCCGTGTCGCATCCGACCCAGCGTTTCGTCCCCTGCCAACCCTGCTCCTGGAATCTGATGCTGGAACTCAACGGCGAATGGCGAGACGAAGAAGAGAGAGGGGACGTGGAGATTGGCAACTCCGGAGGCCACGTACTATATCTGGCCCCCGGGATCCGTTTCATCGGCCCCGCGGGCTGGAGCGTGGCGGTATCGGCAGGGTATCCCGTCGTCAATGATCTCAATGGCGATCAGTCTGAGCCGGATTACCGGCTCGTCGGGACGGTGAATTTCACCTATTAACTGCGTGCACCTATGCGACGATCGTCGATCTCTCATTTGCGCAATGCGCCTCGGGATCGGGGGCGCTGTGGTCATCGAACGCGGGCAATCGCGGGACTGGCGTTTTTAGCGGTCGCGCTCGCGGGATGCGCCACGTTACCCGCAGGACCTAGCGCGACCGCGGATGTTCCTGGGCTGGTCGCCTCGGTCACGTTCGCGCCCGACGGGGGCTTGTGGCGCGCGCGCGCCGAGGCCGATCGGATCCTCGTGGATCATTCCGGCGATCTAGGGGTGAGCTTTAGCACTCCGGTCGGCGTGAATGCGACATCGCAGCGGATCAAAGCCCTGCCGGAAGATCGGCCGGCTATCGCGGTTGACTCATCCGGGGAGGTTGGGGTGGTTTATTATACCGAAGAGCCCCGCGGTGTGGTGGTCCCTTATTTCAGTTATTCCGTGGATAAGGGCCGGCACTTCAGTGCTCCACGCCCGTTGAGCACCCTGGGAGCCGATGTCGAACACTCAATGGT